>NZ_CEVCIF010000017.1:0-64875 GCF_982245605.1 Coprobacter fastidiosus
ATTATTACTCAGTATTTTAAATTTATTTCTAACAATATGTGTTGCGGAATTAAGGGATTAAAGTTTGTTGTATAATGGCGCGTATGATGAGAAAGAGGAGGATATAATTCGATTGGTGCGTACCAAGCGGTATTTTTATAAATCATAAAATACCCTGTCGAAACCAAAACCATTATGGCATCGGCAGGGCATGATATCTGATGAGAAAGATAAAATTCGTATTAATCGATAAAACGTTTAATTATGTTTCCATACTCATCGATTCTTCGATCTCTTAAGAAAGGCCACCAGCGGCGAACATTTTCTGATCGGTTCAGGTCTATTTCGACAATGAGATTTTCTTCTTGACTGTCGGATGCCTGAGCTAAGAACTCACCTTGTGGTCCGGCGACGAAACTGCTTCCCCAGAACCGGATACCTCCGGTTTGACCTGATGGATCTGGCTCATAGCCTGTACGATTTACAGAAACTACGGGTAGTCCATTGGCTACCGCATGTCCTCGCTGCGATATGATCCATGCATCTCGCTGTCGATTTTTTTCATCTTCAGTATCACTGCTTTCCCAACCGATTGCAGTCGGATAGATAAGAATATCTGCTCCTTTTAGCGCCATAAGGCGGGCAGCTTCTGGATACCATTGATCCCAGCAAACCAATACTCCGAGTTTTCCTATTGATGTCTGTATCGGCTCAAAACCGAGATCTCCCGGAGTGAAATAGAATTTTTCATAATATGCCGGGTCATCGGGAATATGCATTTTTCTGTATTTTCCGGCAATATTCCCGTCTGTGTCGAATACGACTGCCGTATTGTGATATAATCCAGGAGCCCTTTTTTCAAATAAAGATGTGACCAGTACGATTTCAAGTGATCGTGCTATATCTCCGAAAAAACGGGTAGATGGGCCAGGAATGCTTTCGGCAAGGTCGAATAATCGAGTATCTTCTGTTTGACAAAAATAAAGGCTGTTATGCAATTCTTGTAATACAACGAGTTGAGCTCCTTTTGAAGCACAATCTTCTATATTGGCCTTTAACTGTTGCATATTTGCATGTATGTCATTTGTGTTGGACTGTTGAATAAGTCCGACTTTTATTTTTTTCTCCATAATATGCTTTTATTATTTTATTACGTTTTTCGGGTATTGCATGGTTACACAATGTAAAGATCCGTGCTGCTTGATTAAAGCACGGCAGTCTATCCCGATAATTTGACGTTCAGGAAAAGCTGTTGTCAATATTTCAGCAGTCCGGCTGTCATTTATCGGCTGGTTATAAGTTGGGTATAGAACAGCACCGTTTATGATTAAAAAATTAGCATACGTAGCAGGCAGCCTTTCATTGTCGAATACGATTTCATCAGCCATAGGTAAGGGCAAGAGTCTGAAAGGTCTGTTGTCTTGTGTCCGAAAGCTTTGCAGTTGTGACTCCATATCTTTTAATGCTTTATAATGATGGTCTTTCGGATCATTGCATTGTATATAAGCAATTGTATCATTCGGGCAAAATCGAGCTAATGTATCGATATGGCTGTCGGTATCGTCTCCTTCTAAAAAGCCATGGTCTAACCACAAGATTCGGGATATTCCCAAATTTTCTTTCAAATATTGTTCTATCTGATCTTTGTTCCATGCTCCGTTGCGGTTAGGAGATAACAAGCATTCGCTTGTAGTGAGCAAAGTTCCTTTTCCGTCCGATTCGATAGATCCTCCTTCGATAACGAAATTCAGACAATTTATATATTGGGCATTAAATAATTGGGACTGAAAAATTTCCCCGGTAATAAGATTGTCTTTATTAGCTGCGAATTTCAATCCCCAACCGTTGAATTTAAAGTCGATAATTCCTGCATTGCCGTTTTTATCCAGAATAGAAATTCCTCCATGATCTCGAGCCCAAGTATCGTTTGTTTCACATTCGAAAAAACGAATATTATCTGTATTTATTTTTTTGCAAATTTGTTTCTTTACATTTTCAACATCGGGTGCGACGATCAGAAGTTTTTCTCTTTTAGAAATTTCTTTAGCGATTTCTATAAAACAAGATTGGACTTCTTTTAACATATGTGCCCAATCTGTTCCCGCATGAGGCCATGTCAGTTGCACCCCCGATTGTTCTTCCCATTCGGCAGGTAAATAGAAATTTTGCTTCACTTTGTTTCTGTTTCTTTAGGTTTTCTGTCAAAAAAAGGATTTTTAGAAGATACACTGATCGGGATACCGATAATTTGATGGCATCCTTTCATCCAACCGATTCGCTGAGCAGCCCATCCGGCAGAAAACATTACTCTGCTGTCTACTCTTAGGTCGGATGCTTTTGAGCAAGCTGATCCGATAGCGATACCTACGTCCATAGAATTAATGGCACATGGTGTGTTTTGTGGTTTTTCCGCACATGTGGGAAAGCCGCAATACCCGCAATTTAGAGCCTGTTTTTGTTCTTTTGTTCCGATAAGTATCAAGGCATCGGCTGAAAGAATATTTTCCGAATCACGCATTAAAAACTTCAGACCGGTTTCTTCTGAAAGTTTTTTCATTTCTTGAGAAAGTATTTCTATTTCCCGTTCGGTAATCGTTATAATCTCGAGAATATCTATACCTTTCCCTTTAGGAGCGGTACGGGCAGCTGTCATTATCTGCTTGGCCGCATCCAGCATGTAAGACTGTCTCGATATCCTTTCGTCAATAATCATAATACTTTTATAGTTTTTAGGTATCGACAAAGGTAATGAAACTCTTTTGTAAAATGTAATTTTTATTTTTGCTTTTTTCAAATACGAAACAAAATGAAATTCTCATTTGTTTTTAGACAGGCTCTTAGTTTTAATTGAAATAAAACAAAAAATTGAGATTATTGTTTGACTTATACAAAAGACTAAAACTATATATGGTGAAATTGTGTTATTTGTGATAGAGATTTTCGAAAAAAAATTTTATATTTGAGAATCTTATGATACGGTTAACAAATTGAGAAATTGCTTAAACTCTTGTATTATGGATGGAGATATTGAAGAATTATTTGAAAGTTTGATTAAAAAATATCGTGAACAAGACGCCGCTTTTGATGAATTGAAATTGATGATGGATGAAGATGAAGAGTTAAAAAAATCATACGAAGAATGGTGTGCTGCTATGGGATGTTCCGAGAAAAAAGGTTTTGGAGTATTTTATCAAGAATATATAGAGGGTGATGATTCTATATGGGATAGTATATTCCCGAATAAAGAAGAATATGATGGATATGATAGCTGATTTAGACTATTGACCGATTAGGTCGGATAAATAAAGGCTGTATATTATCTTAATTATTATAGTAAAATCTATATAATTATTAATATACAGCTTTTGTGTAATAAAATAAATGAGAAGTGTGCTATTTTTGCATACGAAACTATGAAAAATCAAAATACTATGAAACGTAATTGGTGCATTCTTATCTTTTTATTTGGATTTAATCTCATTTGTTTTTCTCAAATTAGAAATGAAGTTTTGTTAAAGGAGGGATGGAAATTTACCCGAGACGATAATCCGGAGTTTGTCGATCCTGATTTTGACGATCGTGCATGGCAGCCTGTAGTCGTTCCTCATGATTGGGCTATATACGGTCCGTTCAGCTCTCAAAATGATAAGCAAAATGTAGCGATTACACAAGATGGGCAAAAGGAAGCGCTGGAACATGCCGGTAGGACTGGAGGTTTACCTTTTGTCGGAGTAGGCTGGTATAGAATCGAATTTGAACTTCCCGATTTCGCTCCAGATAGACAGTCTTTTATTTTATTCGATGGTGCAATGAGTCAGGCGAATGTTTATATTAATGGACAGAAAGTCGGAGAGTGGCCTAACGGCTACAATTCGTTTTATTTCAATATTTCTCCCTATTTGGTTTCAGGCAAGAAAAATGTATTGGCCGTTCGTTTAGAGAATTTACCGGAATCGTCCCGTTGGTATCCTGGGGCAGGGTTGTATCGAAATGTTCATATTATAACAACGTCAGATGCATACATTCCGATTTGGGGTACTTATATAACTACTCCGGTTATTCATAAAGATTTTGCAAAAGTTAATATCCGTACAAAAGTCTGTTTGCCGGAAAATGCTGATCCGGAACTTTATACGATAGAAACTATTATTTTTGATTCGTCGCATAAAGAAGTACAGAAAACAAAGACTTCGCTTACATCTTTACCGTATGGAGACATTTCACAAGAAATAATTATTAAGAATCCTGTTTTATGGTCTCCTGATCAGCCGGTTTTATATACAGCTAAGACTCTTTTATACGAAAGAAATATATTGAAAGACCAGTATGAGACTCCATTCGGAATTCGTTCGATAGAAATAATTCCGGAGAAAGGATTTTTTCTGAATGGAGAAAAGACTGTTTTTAAAGGCGTTTGCAATCATCATGATTTAGGTCCGTTAGGAGCAGCAGTGAATGATGCAGCTATTCGTCGTCAGATACGATTGTTAAAAGATATGGGATGTAATGCGATAAGAACTTCTCATAACATGCCGGCACCAGAATTAGTAAAAGCTTGTGATGAAATGGGCATGATGCTTATGGTAGAAAGTTTCGATGAATGGAATACACCTAAATGTAAAAACGGGTATAATCTTTTTTTTGATGAATGGGCGGAAAAAGATTTGGTAAATTTGATATGGCATTATCGCAATAATCCGAGTGTAGTTATGTGGTGCATTGGCAATGAAGTCCCTAATCAATGGACAGAAGGTGATTGTAAAATTGCTAAGTGGTTGCAGGACATTTGCCATCGGGAAGATCCGTCTCGCCCGGTAACTCAAGGTATGGATGCTCCTGATGCGGTAGTGAATAATAATTTCGCTGCAGTAATGGATGTTGCCGGATTTAATTATCGTCCTTTCCGTTATCAGATTAATTATAAAAAATTACCTCAGGGAATTATTTTAGGAAGTGAGACTGCTTCGACGGTCAGCTCTCGAGGTATATATAAATTTCCGGTAGAACGGAAAGCGATGCAGCGCTATGAAGACCATCAAAGTTCGTCTTATGATGTAGAGCATTGCGGTTGGTCTAACCTTCCGGAAGATGACTTTATACAACATGAAGATCTTCCTTATTGTATAGGAGAATTCGTTTGGACAGGTTTCGATTATTTGGGAGAACCGACTCCTTATTATACAGATTGGCCTAGCCATAGTTCTCTTTTCGGAATTATAGATTTGGCAGGTATTCCCAAAGACCGTTTTTATCTTTATCGGAGTCATTGGAATAGGGAAGAAGAGACTTTACATATATTGCCTCATTGGACGTGGAAAGGACGTGAGGGAGAAATCACGCCGGTATTTGTATATACTAATTATCCTTCGGCCGAATTATTCATTAATGGAAAGAGTCAGGGGAAAAGAACAAAAGACCTGAGTATCGGTATAGACAGTACTTATACAGATGCCGCTCAAAAAAGTTTCGAACGGCAGAAACGATATCGGTTAATGTGGATGGATACTCGTTATGAACCGGGAACGGTTAAAGTGGTTGCTTATGATAATGAAGGAAAAGCTGTTGCCGAAAAAGAAGTACATACGGCAGGGAAACCACACCATTTAGTGCTAACGGCAGATCGAGATCGTTTGGCGGCAGATGGAGAAGATCTATCTTTTATTAATGTAAAGGTTGTAGATAAAGATGGAAACTTATGTCCGGATGCTACGTCAAAAATTAAATTCAAGGTAAAAGGTGCTGGCGTTTTCCGTGCTGCGGCAAACGGTAATCCGGCAAGTCTCGAGTCATTTCAGAAACCGGAGATGAAACTTTTCAGCGGTCAGTTGACTGCAATTGTGCAAACAATATCGAAGGCCGGTACAATTATTTTTGAAGCATCATCACCCGGAATAAAAAGCGCGTCTATTAAGTTGATAAGCGAATAAAACTATAAATATTAAGAAGAAAAGTCTGGCTGAATAAAGTCAGACTTTTTTATGCTGGATATTATTATAATATTTTTTTTCTTATCTATTTCTAAACATTCGCCTTGTTAAACCGTTAAATATAGATCGGGAATTTAGAAACTGCGGTTAGATTATGAGTTTAAAAGAACAATATTTTAAGTATTCGATTATTATACTGATTCTGGGTTTGGGCATTGTTATTTTTTTCGAACTTATTCCTTTTTTAGGTGGTTTGTTAGGAGCATGCACTATATATACATTGATTAGAAATCAGATGAAACATCTTGTTGAAAAAAGAAAGATGAAACGTTCTATTGCCGCATTTCTTTTAATCATGGAAACCGTACTTTGTTTTTTGATCCCGATCTCTCTCGTTGTTTGGTTTTTGATAATGAAAGTGCAGCATATCAATCTTGATCCTCAGGTGGTACTTGCACCGGTAGAACAAATATCCGTATTGATAAAGCAAAAGATAGGTTATGATATTTTGAATACAGATAATTTAAAATCTGTAATATCATGGGCTCCTCAAGTCGGTCAGATGTTAATGGGAGGAATTACAAGTTTGGCACTGAATATTTTTGTTTTGATTTTTGTCCTTTATTTCATGTTATTGGGAAATGACAAAATGGAAAATTATATAATGGATATACTCCCTTTTACAGAAAAGAATAAATTGACAATTTTGCATGATGTAAATATGGTAGTAAAATCCAATGCCATAGGTATTCCTTTATTAGCTGTGATACAGGGAGCAGTAGCCATGTTGGGATATTATATATTCAATGTTCCCGACTTATTATTGTGGGGAATATTGACATGCTTTGCGACAGTGATTCCTATCATCGGTACGGCATTGATTTGGGTACCTTTAGTTATTTATTTTGCCATTATAGGAGATTGGTGGGATGCCGTAGGGTTATTGATTTATGCAGCACTTATTATTACACATGTCGATAATCTGATACGTTTTGTTATTCAGAAAAAAATGGCAGATATACATCCGTTGATAACAATATTTGGAGTTATTATAGGTCTTCCGTTATTTGGCTTTATGGGAGTTATTTTCGGTCCGCTATTGTTATCTATATTCCTCCTTTGTGCCGATATTTTTAAGCGTGAATATTTAGAGAATAACAATTCTTCTTCGAGAACACATATAAAGAGATTATAGACAAATCGTCCAGATGATTAAGAATTGGAAAAGAGAGGGCCTTTTGTTTCTATTTTTAAGTCTCTTTTCAGTCTGTTTATCCGTCTTTATTTGTCGGATGAACGATATTGGATATCGCAGCGGCCGATCCTATAACTCATTTGTAAGCAGTTTTACGAGTTTTTTTCAAAAAATCTGTGTTGCCATTCCGAGCCTTTGAGGATTTAGAGAATACCGTTCGTAAGTCTTCTATATATATGATCTGTTATTCTTTAATACTCGGATATACAAGATTTTTTTCTTCTATAATATCCAGAACCTCTTTCAAATATTTATCTGCTTCATATTTGGCCATCGGAAGATCGTGTAACAAGTAATTTCCACAATCTTGAGGTGCAGCTCCCGGAATTTTGCCTTCGAAGTCTCGTATAAACCGAAATGTTTCACGCATAAGTTCGACAATATCTTTTGATTCTAAATCTCCTTGTACCAAAAAATAATTTCCAGTACAGCATCCCATGGGTCCCCAAAATACGATTTTCTCTCCCCATATATTGTGGTTTCTTAAATAAGTTGCAGCCAGATGCTCGATTGTGTGTAAAGCTCCATATCCGAGTGCCGGTTCACGGTTCGGTTCTTTCATTCGTATATCGAATGTAGTTATCGTGTGATTTCCTATATAGTCTTTTCGTGAAACATAAATGCCGCGTAATAAATGGATATGATCTATTGTAAAGCTGGGTATTTTTTTCATAATTGTTTTTATAATATATCGATTAATTGTTTTATTATTTCGAATGATTTTTGAGGAGCTTCTTCCCAAAAGCGATTGTATTGAGTCGTATGGTCTTCTATTCCGGGAGTATCGCTGATGATGCGGAAACTCAAGAACGGTATTTTATTCATGTAACAAACATGTGCAATAGAAGCTGATTCCATATCTACAGCAAGACCGTTTGGAAAAGTAGCTTTTATTTTGTCTAATTCTTTACGGGTGGTAATAAATTGATCCCCGCTACATATTAGACCGCTGTATATTCGTGTTGACGTTTGTAGAGATAAGGCTTTTTCCAGCAGTTCGGGATCGGAATAGAAACGGGCGGGATATTCAGGAATTTGTCCAGGTTCGTTTTCTTCTCCGCACCATACATCGTGATAAACGATTTCTTTCCCGGTTACGATGTCAAAAACTTGGGTCGATATATCTATACCTCCGGCAACACCTGTATTCAATATACAGTCTGGATGATAATGATATATCATATTCAGAGTTCTTGTCGCAGAGCAGACTTTGCCTATGCCGCTTTGTGTTAAAATGAGAGTATGATTTCCTCGTTTTCCTATATAAAAAATTGCTCCTTCGTTCGATTCTTCCCGACAGTCGGTAAGCAAATCTTTTATACATGCTAATTCCGATAGCATGGCAACTATAATTCCTATTGTCATTTTTATTTTTATTTATCGGCAAATATACGATTTGTATGGGATAATATAAAATTGAAAGCGTGTCTCTCCCTAATAAATAGGATAAACACGCTTTTTATTGTCAATATTTATTGATCATTTCAACTGATCCGCAATTTTTCTACCGGCCTCCAATGCCTTAAGATTCATTTCTACTATATTCTCGCCTTTACGTCCGAATATGTCCCGTATTCCGGTTTCTATTTGTTCGTAGGGGATACCTAAAAATGGAGAAGCTGCACCTAACATGACTATATTGGCTGTTCTGGGCGAACCGCTTTCTTTTGCAATCGTATCTACGTCTAAAATGATTTTATGGGGCATTTTATTAATTTCTTTTATGACATCTTCCGGTTCTGGATAGTTCGGGATATTGATGAACGGTGTTGAATTAGTTACAATCCAACCGTCTTTGGCAAGATACGGAAGATAACGTAAAGCCTCCATCGGTTCGAGAGAAATGATGAGATCTGCTTTCCCTAAAGGAATTAGGTCTGATGCTATGGGTTTATCCGAAATACGTAAATTAGATTGTACGTCGCCTCCTCGTTGACTCATGCCGTGAACTTCAGCTTGTTTCATATATAGTCCGTTATGTATAGCGGCTTCACCGATTACTGCAGCGATAGATAGAATACCTTGACCGCCTACACCCGAAAGAATTATATCTGTTTTCATATTTGTCGGATTTTATTTTTGACGTTTTTTTCTACTTAAAGTCTGGATACATTCTCGACGAGGAATTAATACCGAAACACCCTTATATTCTATTTCTTCCCGTATAGTCCGTTCCATTTCTTCCATATTCTTTTTTAGAGGAATCAGTACGCGAATGTGTTCCGGAGCAACGCCTATACCTTTGCATATAGCCTCTATTTTCCCTGTTCCGGCAGAATCTTGTCCTCCGGTCATGGCAGTAGTTTCATTATCGGATATGACGATCGTGACGTTTGCATTTTCATTGACGCAGTCAAGTAATCCGGTAATTCCCGAGTGCGTGAATGTCGAGTCCCCGATTACGGCAATAGCCGGAAATAATCCTCCGTCAGCGGCACCTTTAGCCATAGTGATGGATGCTCCCATATCTACACATGAATGTATAGCTCTGAAAGGCGGTAACGCTCCTAATGTATAACATCCTATATCGCTGAATATCCGGGCATTTTTATATGTTTTGGCTACATTATTGAGCGCTTCATACATATCACGGTGTCCACATCCTTGACAAAGAGCTGGTGGACGCATGGCTACAATATTCGGTATTTCAAACTCTGCACCTGATTTCAGTCCTAAAGCTTTTGCTACACGATCGGGATTTAATTCTCCGTCACGATTCAGTGTTCCGTCAAGTTTCCCTTTTATTATTTTAGACGGAATAATACCTTTTATTTTTTCCTCAACGAATGCATACCCATCTTCCAAAACCAATATCTCATCACATGTGTCGAATAATTTTTGTAACATTTTCAACGGTAACGGATATTGAGATAGTTTGACAACCGGATAATCGCATCCCTCAGGGTAATTCTCCATTAAATAATTATAGGCTATACCGCAGGCGATGATTCCCATTTTTTTGTTCGGACCATCGATATAACGGTTGAAAGATGAGTTTTCAGACGCTTCTGTAAAGTCTTTTTGTTCGTTTAACAACATTCTGAAACGACGTCTGGAGTTTGCAGGTAATAAGATAAATTGTCCGGTATTATCAGGAAACGAAATCTCGTTTTGATCCTTTATTTTCAATGTTGTCGTTACACCTGCACGAGAATGTGCCAGTCGGGTGGTAATTCTCAATAACACCGGAATTTTGAATTTTTCAGATAGACCGAACCCTGCTGCCATCATGTCGTATGCTTCTTGTTGGTTGGAAGGCTCGAACATCGGAACAAATGCAAAGTTTCCATAAAAACGAGAATCTTGTTCATTTTGGGATGAATGCATGGACGGATCATCTGCCGCTACGACAATGAGTCCACCATTGACTCCGGTCATTCCGGCATTGATAAACGCATCGGCGGCAACGTTCATTCCGACATGTTTCATACAAACTAACGCCCGTTTACCTATATAAGACATACCCAAAGCTGCTTCCATAGCGGTTTTTTCATTCGTACACCAGCGGGTATGTATCGTATTGTTTTTTGCTTCAGGAGAAATTTGTATATATTCGGTTATTTCGGTAGAAGGAGTACCGGGATATGCATAAACTCCCGAAAGACCTGCATCGAGTGCGCCTTGGGCAATAGCTTCGTCTCCTAAAAATAGATGTTTGTTCATTCTTTTATACTTTGACGGTTATTAGACTTGTAAATTTATGTGTGTTTCTTTCAAAAAGATATCTGATAATCCTGTGAAGATTCTTTTTGTTATGATTTAGTTGCAAATATAAGAAAATATTTATCGAAATATTGTATTATCGGATGAATTTACATATTTTCGTAAATCATTCTGTGTTCGGAACAATGATATGTTTTTAGGAAAAGCAGAGTTTGTTTTGAATTTGGAACTTCAAGATTAAAATCTAAAAAATGTGATACTATGAAATTTAAAAGTTTAGCCTGTACCGGGATTTCTTTCTTTTCGTTATTGCAACCTATTGTGTCGTTGTCTGCAACTAAACAACCTAATATTCTTTTTTTTATGGTAGATGATATGGGATGGCAAGATACATCGGTGCCTTTTGCTGATGAAAAAACTCTTTTTAATAATTTATATGAAACTCCTAATATGGAGCGACTTGCAAGAATGGGTGTGAAGTTTACGAATGCTTATGCGGCATCGGTTAGCTCGCCTTCAAGATGCAGCCTTATGACGGGGGCGAATGTTTTGCAGCATAAAGTTTCGAACTGGACATTGCATTATGATACTCCTACCGATGGAAATAATGAATATTTTGATTTTGAGTGGAATTGGAATGGAATATGTCCGTCAAACGCTGTCGCTCAAAATTATTCCCACATGTTTTATGCTAAAATGTTACCCCAGATTCTGAAAGAAAACGGTTACCAGACTTATATTGTAGGTAAAGCCCATTTTGCTTCTCGAACAACCACGGCTGCTGATCCGTTGACTTGTGGTTTTGATGTCAATATAGGGGGACATGCAGCCGGAGCGATGGGGAGTTATTCAGGATGTCGGGGATATGGAGCTGATCGAGAAGATGCGGAGATATGGCAAGTACCGATGCCTAAGATAGATTATTATTGTAAAGAAAACATATTTCTTACCGAAGCTTTGACTATGGAGGCAAAAAAATTAGTAAATCGGGCATTAGAATCGGACCGCCCGTTTTTTATGTATTTATCTCATTATGCCGTTCATGCTCCGTTCGAGAAAGATATGCGTTTTTATGATAAGTATATAAAAAAGGGGATGTGCGATCGTGAAGCACAATATGCCTCTTTGATAGAAGGAATGGATAAAAGTTTAGGAGATATGATGGATTTATTTGAGGAAAAAGGGATTGCCGAAAGTACCATTATTATTTTCATGTCTGATAATGGAGGGTATTCTTCATCGTACCGTGAGCCGAACAGAAATGCTCCTTTACGGTCGGGAAAAGGTAGCCTTTATGAAGGAGGAATTCGAGAGCCGATGTTAATTTGTTGGCCGGGAGTAACTCAACCGAATAGTGTTAATCGCTCTAATGTGATTATCGAAGATTTTTTTCCAACGTTACTTGATATGGCGCAGATAAAAAATTATTCTGTTCCTCAGCGGGTTGATGGAGTCAGCATGGTAAAACTGTTGAGATCAGGAGCGGTAGAAAAAAACAGGGCACTTTATTTTCATTATCCGAACGATTGGGGAGAACGGGCAGATGATGCCGGACGTCCGGCAAGTGCTATTATAAAGGGAGATTGGAAGTTATTATTTGATTATGAAACACGATGCACAGAATTATATAATTTAGCGAATGATATCAGTGAAAAACATGATTTGAGTGAAAATCCTCTTTATGATAAAATAAAAGAGAACCTTTCTAAAGACCTAAGCAATCGTTTACGTGAAACAAAAGCCAATATGCCTGTTTACAAAGTTTCTGGTATACCGTGCGGTTATCCTGATGAATAGCTTATTTTAATATATTACGTTTGTTTAGGGCTTTATGATATTTTATCGCATTATTTTGGTGCTCTGCGTATGTTGTCGCAAAATTGTGCCGTCCTGAAAAATCTTCCTTGGCGCACATATATATAAACGGATGGTGACGATAATTCAGAACTGCTTTTATTGCGGCTTTTGAAGGAATGCGTATAGGACCGGGAGGTAATCCGGTATTTTTGTATGTGTTATATGGTGAGTTGACTGTTAGGTGTTCATGGAGAATACGCCGTATCGAAAAATCTCCTACTGCATATTTTACAGTGGGATCGGCTTGCAGAGGCATCCCTTTTTTTAAACGGTTTAAATATAGTCCGGCTACCATATTCATTTCGTCCGGAACTTTAGTTTCTTCTTCTACGATTGAAGCTAAAGTCGATACTTCGATCGGAGTGATACCGATTTGTGTTGCAAGCATTCTACGGTCATCAGTCCAGAACCTGTCATATTCTTGACGCATTTTTTCCATTAGTTTGCGAGGTGCAATGGTCCAGTAAACTTCATAGGAATCGGGAAGAAAAAGTACCGGTATCGTATATGTATCGAATCCCATGTCCGTACAAAAAGCCGAATCGTTTAATAATTCGAGGACTTCCTGTTTATCCATTTTTAGTTGTTTATCGATAGTCTCGGCAAGATCATCTTTCGTACGAATATTGTTAAAAGTAAATCTTATCGGAGTTTGGCTTCCGGTAGAGAGTTTACGATAAATACGGATTGCATTCATTTCCGGATCTATTCGATATGCTCCGGGTTTATTCCATGGAGTATATCCATTTAATTTAGAGAGTCGTCTTATTTTGTTGACATCACTTTTTTCTAAATATTTTTGAAGGTCTTCGCTAACACTATCGAGAGAACTGTTTTCATCGATGTATATAAAAAATGAAGTATCTGTGACTTTATCTAATACATACCGTTTGAATATAACACCGATACCGATAAGAAATATTGCAGCTACGGCTGTAATGATGTACAGAATATTTTTTTTAGATCCGGATGTTTTTTTTTTCTTCCGTCTTGATATCTTTGTTGCCATATTTATAAATTAAAAGGCATTTGTAAAATTTGAGAGCGTCGGCAAAGATAAGTATTTAATAGAAATGTTGTTTTTACTGATTGTAAAATAATATTAGAGTTCGTTCTAATAGATTGTTAAATTCTGTACAAACGTTCTTGGGAAAACTGTTTTTGGGGATTTTATTGTTAAGATAAGGAGTGTAGCGGGTTGTGTTATGTATAGAGACGGAGATACCTACCGAAGAGAAACTTAAAGAATTTTTATCGGAAAATTTAAACAGATTCTTACTAACAGTGATTAAGGTATGAATAGCCGTAATTTATGTACTTTTTAAATTCACAAATCAAAGTATTTTTGTTTCGAAAATGAATATAGATGTATGAAAATCTTGAAAAAAAGTAAGATTGCTATGGTGATATTGGTAGTATTGGCGGTTATTATAGTATTGTTTGCTCTTGTTTGTTTGTTCCTTAATCAACCGAGCTTTGGACGATTACCGCGAGGGGAACGATTGGTTAGGATTGAACGTTCTCCTAATTTTAAGGACGGAGAGTTTAAAAATGAATGTGTAACTCCGATGTTGACGAATGATGAAAATCGGATTAAGAGTTTTATAAATTTTCTTTTTAAGAAAGATCCGGGACTGAGACCGGATGCGGCATTGCAGGTCGTCAAATCAGATATTCGGCATATAAAGAGAGATTCGGATTTTTTGATTTGGTTTGGACATTCTTCCTATTTCATGCAGTTAGAAGGAAAACGAATACTTGTCGATCCGGTTTTCTATGTCGCGTCTCCTGTTTCGTTTATCAATAAACCTTTTAAAGGAACTGATGTCTATTATCCTGAAGATATGCCGGATATCGATTATTTAATTATAACACATGATCATTGGGATCATTTAGACTATAAAACGATTGTTGAATTGAGGCCTCGCATTGGGAAAGTCATTTGTGCTTTAGGTGTCGGAGAACATTTTGAATATTGGAAATTTGATAAAAAGAAGATCGTAGAGCTCGATTGGAATGAGAATGAATCTCTCGATCCCGGGTTGACAGTCCATTGTTTGCCTGCCCGCCATTTTTCGGGGCGGGGACTTACTCCGAATCGAACGTTATGGGCTTCATTTTTATTGGAAACTCCTTCTCAAAAAATTTATATAGGAGGAGACGGTGGATATGATTCGCGTTTTGAAGTTATAGGTGAACGTTTCCCGGATATAGATCTTGCGATTTTGGAAAATGGGCAATATAGTGATGATTGGAAATATATTCATTTAATGCCGCAATATATGTCTCGTGCGGCAAAAGATTTAAAAGCAAAAAAAATATTGACTGTACACCATTCTAAATATGCGTTATCGAAGCATCGTTGGGACGAGCCGTTGAAAAATGCTCGAAATATGCAAGCAGATTCATTGGATGTTTTGATACCTCGTATCGGAGAAGTTGTAAATTGGCATGAGTGATTTATATACTGGCTCTTAGTAGTACTGTTTAATGACTTGTTTTGAATTATCTATATGAACAGAGTGTAAATATGCTTATAAAATAATGTCGGGATATTTGAATATTTTAAAGATTTGACCCATCTTCGCACTCGAAAATAGAACCAATGAGCGTTTTGTAATCCTCATCGGAGGCAAGTGAATGCCGGATAAGATGACTGGGTAAAACCAATCAACTTATCCGGTATTTTTTGTTTAGGAGAAGGTAAACAACAATGTAAAAATTACTATATTATGAAAAGAGATGCGATTGATTTGAAAACAGTAAATGTGTTTACTTTATTCAGAAGGTATTTCATCCCTACTTTATTAGGCATGTTGAGTATGTCTGCTGTGACGGCAATAGACGGTATATTTGTCGGACATGGTGTAGGCAGCGATGGCATTGCGGCTATTAATATTTTAATTCCGGTATTGATGTTCTTTACCGGAGTCGGATTGATGGTCGGTGCTGGTTGTTCGGTTGTCGCTTCTATACATTTATCTCGAGGCAAACAAAATACGGCACGTATTAATGTGACGCAAGCTTTATTTTTTGTTACCATTATTGCAGCGTTACTTTCGTTTTTAATGATGATATTTCCAGATGATACGGCTTATTTACTCGGTGCTTCGGAACATCTACGCCCTATGGTAACAGACTATTTGCTTTGGTTTGTACCATCGTGGATATTTCAAATTTGGATTGCTGTTTCTTTGTTTATTATCCGTCTTGACGGAGCACCGAAACTGGCGATGTTTTGTAGTCTTGTAACAGCGGTAATTAATGTCGTACTTGACTGGATTTTTATCTTTCCTTTCGGTTGGGGAGTAATGGGTGCTGCTTTAGCAACATCTATAAGTATTATTTCGGGTGGGATAATTGCTATTTTATATTTGTTGTTTTTTGCCCGTCGGTTACGCCTGTATCCTTTGAAGTGGAGTGTAAAGAGTTTTCGTTTATTTGTCAGGAACATTGGCTATCAATGTCGCATAGGTTCTTCGGCTTTATTAGGAGAAGCTACATTAGCGGTATTAATGTTTGTTGGCAATCAGGTGTTTATGCATTATTTGGGTGACGATGGTGTAGGAGCATTTGGTATTGCTTGTTACTATATTCCTTTTGTGTTTATGGTCGGAAATGCTGTTGCTCAGTCGGCACAGCCGATTATCAGTTATAACTTTGGCCTTGGATATAGAAAACGAGTGACGGAAGCCGTAAGAATAGCATTGTTAACGGCGGTTTTATGTGGCGTGGTAGTAACGGTCGTATTTGTGGCTTGTCCGGATTTTTTGGTAGGTCTTTTTATTGATAAAGATAATGTCGCAGCCCGTATAGCAATCGAAGGTTTTCCTTATTTTGCAATAGGATTTGTATGTTTTATTTTTAATTTAACAGCTGTCGGTTACTACCAGAGTGTCGAACGGGCGAGACCGGCAACGTGGTTCGCTTTATTACGAGGTTTTATATTTCTTGTTCCGAGTTTTCTTATATTACCCGACTTATTGGGAATTGAAGGAATATGGCTGGCTTTACCTTTGTCGGAGATTGTGACAACTGTCGTTATAATCGTGTTTTATCATTATCGTAAAGAGAATGATTGATTAGAGAGAGCAGTCCGAAAAGAAATTCAAAAAGTTTGAAGGTATGTTTTGATCGGAAAATTTACGACAGGTTCTAAATGAAAATGAAAAGATCGGTATAATAAATATTTTGTAAATCTGTAATTTTGGTTATATTCTCTGTAATTTGTTTACAGATTTTTTGAGCTATCATATTTAAATTTGTACAGTTGATTGATAATAAATTTATACATGAAGAAATTATTGTTATCGTTGTTATTCGTTTTTTTTGTTACAGCATTAGTGATAGCACAAAACAAAAATGAGAAATTTGTTGAAAAAAGTATGAATAGAGTAGATTTATGTAAAGAAAATTATACAAAGTTATTTGGAGGAGAGGCTTTGACAGGGAAAGGAACAGATCCGGAATTGATGGATATTTTGCAAAAGTTTATTTTCGGTGAAGTTTTTAAAACCGGTAGCCTTGATATAAAGACTCGAGAAATGATTACTTGTGTCACTTTAACCGCAATGCAAACTTTACCTCAGTTGAAAACTCATTCTATGGCTGCATTAAATGTGGGTGTTACTCCGATAGAATTACGTGAGGTTGTTTATCAATGTGCGCCGTTTATCGGTTTTCCGAGAACACTGAATGCAATAGAAACGCTTAATGAAGTTTTTAAGGAGAGAGGGATTGCTTTGCCGTTAGAAACTCAAGGAACAGTCTCCGAATATAACCGTTATGAGAAAGGAAGCGACATTCAGACTCCGTTATATGGAACGGAGATAAGAGATGCGTTGAACTCCCTTCCTCAAGGAATGGGGGAGGATGTTTCCCGTTTTTTGACGGAAGTGTGTTTTGGCGATTTTTATACTCGTAATGCTTTGGACATTAAAACTCGCGAATTATTATCTATTTGTATATTGGCGACGTTGGGTGCAGGCAATCAGATTTATTCCCATACGATCGGTAATTTGCGGGCAGGCAATAATAAAGAGACATTATATGCGGCTATGATACAGTGTCTCCCTTATATCGGTTTTCCAAATGCTCTGAATGCCATTAATATCATAAAAGCGGTAGATGTTTCGGAATGAAAAAATCCATCTTATAAACTAAATAATTTTTTGATATGTTACGAACAGTCAGAGTGTCGGTAGCTATAATCTGTTTCTCGCTCATTTCATTATTGTTTCTTGATTTTACAGGGACATTGCATGTTTGGTTCGGATGGCTTGCCAAAATACAGTTTTTACCTGCGTTATTGGCATTAAATGTGGGGGTAATATTGTCTCTTTTACTTTTAACATTGTTATTCGGACGTATTTATTGCTCTGTAATTTGTCCTTTAGGCGTATTTCAGGATATAATAGCATGGTTCGGAAAGCGAGGGAAAAAGTTACCATATACCTATTCCCGTGCACTTTCTTGGCTACGATATGGAATATTGATTGTATTTATTATTGCTGTTTTGGCAGGAGTAGGATCATTCGTTGCGTTATTGGCTCCTTATAGTTCTTATGGCCGGATAGTATCTAATTTGTTTGCCCCTTTATACCAATTAGGGAATAACATGTTCGCTTATTTGGCAGAACGGGCAGAAAGTTATGCTTTTTATGAAGTAGATGTGTGGGTAAAAAGTCTTTCTACTTTTATCATTGCTTTAATCACATTCGGTGTATTAGTCTTGTTGGCATGGCGGAATGGACGGACATATTGCAATACGATTTGTCCGGTAGGAACATTTCTGGGGACCATTGCTAAATATTCCCTTTTTAAACCGGTAATAGATGTTTCTAAATGTAATAGCTGCGGGCTGTGTGCACGGCATTGTAAGGCAGCGTGCATTGATTCTAAAAAACATAAAATAGATTATAGCCGTTGCGTCGTATGTCTGGACTGTTTAGATAAATGTCGGCATGGAGCGATAAAATACATGCGGCGGTCTGCAGTAAAGGATAAAATCAGCAGCCCGGTTGTAACTCAAGATCAGATTGATAGTGCTCGTCGCAATTTCCTTTCGGTATCGGCTCTTTTTGCAGCTACGACGGTTATAAAAGCGCAGGAAAAAAAAGTTGACGGAGGTTTGGCAGTAATAGAAGACAAAAAAATTCCAAATCGTGTGGTGGCATTGACTCCTCCGGGTTCGTTGAGTGTTCGTAATTTTGCAAAACATTGTACGGCATGTCAGTTATGTGTTTCGGTATGTCCTAATCAAGTTTTACGGCCTTCAGGCAGTCTGATGACATTGATGCAACCGGAGATGTCTTATGAACGAGGGTATTGTCGACCTGAATGTACAAAATGTTCTGAAGTTTGTCCGGCAGGAGCGATACGTCCCATCTCTGTTTCTGAAAAGTCTTCTATCCAAATCGGGCATGCTGTATGGATAAAAGAAAATTGTGTAGTTTTGACCGATGGTGTTGATTGTGGAAATTGTGCTCGTCATTGTCCGGCAGGAGCTATACAAATGGTAGCTTCCGACTCTGAAAGTTATGATTCTCCTAAAATTCCGGTTGTGAACGTTGAGCGTTGTATCGGATGTGGTGCTTGTGAGAACTTGTGTCCTGCCCGTCCGTTTAGTGCTATTTATGTAGAAGGGCATGAAATACATAAAACCGTTTAATTAAAGAGAATGGTCATGGAAAAAAATAATAAATCTGGTATAGATCGCCGGAAATTTTTTAAAGTTTTTGGAACTGGGGCTGCGGTGTCGGCAGCCGCATTTTACGGATGTAAAAATAATGCGGGAAGTTCTGTTGCTAGAGGAGAGGGTGAAATACCTACAGATAAAATGACTTATCGGACTTCTCCGACAACGGGAGATAAAGTTTCTCTTTTAGGCTATGGCTGTATGCGATTGCCGACAATATCCCAGCGCGGTGCAGCGGACAATAGTGACGACATTGATCAGGATATGGTCAATAGGCTCACCGATTATGCAATAGAACATGGTGTGAACTATTTTGATACATCTCCGGCTTATTGCAAAGGCCGGTCTGAACATGCTATGGGTATTGCTCTTAGCCGTCATCCTCGTAATAGTTATTTTATTGCGACAAAATTGTCTAACTTTTCACCTGAAACATGGAGTCGTGAAGCATCTATGGCAATGTATCGTAATTCGTTAAAAGAATTGCAAGTAGATTATATAGACTATATGTTGCTTCACGGAGTCGGGATGGGAAATGGTATGGACGAGTTTGAAAAACGTTATATCGATAATGGTATATTGGACTTCTTAGTAGCGGAACGTGAAGCTGGGAGAATCCGCAATCTCGGATTTTCATATCATGGCGATATTAAGGTTTTTGATTATTTGCTTTCGATATATGACACGATGAAGTGGGATTTTGTACAAATTCAACTTAATTATCTCGATTGGAAGTATGCTAAAGAGATTAATCCTCGAAATACGAATGCGGAATATCTGTATAATGAACTGCAAAAAAGAAATATTCCGGCAATTATTATGGAGCCTTTATTGGGCGGACGTCTTTCGAATGTACATGACCATATTGTGTCGCGTCTAAAACAAAGACGACCAGAAGATTCTGTCGCTTCTTGGGCATTTCGTTTTGCCGGATCTTTTCCTGGAGTACTGACTGTTTTAAGCGGTATGACTTATATGGAACATTTACAGGATAATCTTTGGACATATTCGCCATTAAATCCTTTAACCGAAGAAGAGTTCGATTTTTTAGAACAAACGGCCGCACTTATGATGCAATATCCGACAGTACCTTGTAATGATTGTAAATATTGTATGCCGTGCCCCTATGGTATCGATATACCGGGAGTATTGTTACATTATAATAAATGTGTAAATGAAGGAAATATTCCTGAAAATATAGGAACGGAAAATTATAGAAAAGCCCGTCGTGCGTTTCTTGTGGGATATGATCGCAGTGTACCGAAATTAAGGCAGGCAAATCATTGTATAGGATGTAACCAATGTTCGCATCATTGCCCTCAGGGCATTGATATTCCGGAGGAGTTGCATCGAATAGACAGTTTTGTAGAAAAGCTAAAACAAAATGTTGTATGATGACCTCTCTTGTAAATTTGTTACATAAGGAGAATTATTCTTGTGTTATATTCGGTCTCAATGAAACACGGACTTTTAGTCGGAGAGGTGTTATAGATTTATATGATTTATTACTTAATGATCGAACTTTCTTAAAAGGAGCGTTGGTTGCAGATAAAGTTGTCGGGAAAGCTGCGGCATCGTTGATGATACTTGGAGAAATAAGAGAGTTGCATGCAGATGTTATCAGTACGCCGGCTCTGTCTCTATTGAGGAATGCGTCTGTAAAGGTAAGTTTCGGTTGTCAAGTTCCCTATATCAAAAATCGTAATCAAGACGGCTGGTGTCCTTTAGAATCAGCTTGTTTTAAATCTGTTTCTGCAATATCCTCTTTTAGGATTGTACAGGATTTTATGCAGAAAAAGAATGTGAAATAAATGAAAATTATTCTTATAACTCTGATTAAATAGAGTTTGTGATGAACAAAACTCTTGTCTTTAAGGTAATTATAATTGAATTAAAGTATTTAAAAATATGAAAGAAACAACTCTTAATCTTTATGCTCTCGATTATCGAGATATGAGAACATATATGGTGGCAATGTTATTTATATTGGGAAATATGGTATTGCCCCAATTATGTCATCTTATTCCTCAAGGAGGTATTACTTGGTTGCCGATCTACTTTTTTACTCTTATAGGAGCATATAAATATGGCTGGAAAGTAGGTCTATTGACAGGTGTACTATCTCCGATATTGAATTCTCTGTTTTTCGGTATGCCTTTTCCTGAAGTGTTGCCCGGTATTCTTTTTAAATCTGTTGTACTGGCTGTAGCGGCAGGCTATGCAGCAGATCACTTTAAACGTGTATCTATACCTATATTATTAGCCGTTGTTTTGACTTATCAGTTTCTTGGGACATTGGGAGAATGGGCGATTTCTGATGATCTTTACCTTACGATACAGGATTTTCGTATCGGATTACCGGGAATGTGCTTTCAGGTTATAGGAGGATATTTATTTATTAAATATCTAATATATAAATAATTAATAAGAGAAACTAAGGCTGGCTCTAAGAGCCAGTCGAATAATACATAATTATTTGAAGTCGGTTAATCAAAATAATAGCTTTTCGTAAAGAGAGGATTCTTTTTTGTTTTATTATCTATATATGCTTGACGAATCCTTTAAGTCTATAATAAGTTCTCAAAGCAAAATTTAGATAGGCTTTAAATATCCATTAAAATAAAACTCTTATTTTTGCAGCCAGAATAGTGTAAATATGTCTGGTGCTCTCTATATTTTTAATCCCGAGAATGATCTTTCTGTCGCTAATGGCGGTGAAAATTATATGCCTCCTCCTCGAGCCAGAATTATAGCTGAAGATTTGGCGTTCTTGCCGGTTTGGTATGCAGAGAATGGTGATGATGTAATAGTTCCTTCTGAAAGATATATCGATTGGATGCATTCCGAGAGAGCCTCTTTGGGATGCTTTTCTGAGGTTGTGCTAAAGGGTCGTTTACCCGATAAGAATTGGACAGCTTGCATTCCTTGGGGGTGGAGTCCTGAAATTGCCAGACGTTTTTTACGTATGGGGGTATCGGATCGTTTATTACCGGGAAATGTTCTTCTAAAAGAACAGAAACGCTTATATCATAGAAATCAAACACTTGAAATATTAAAAGGACTAAGAGATTATGGAATAGGGGATATCCCAGATTTGTTACCGGAAGAATTATATACGACTGAGTCTGTGTGCCGCTATATACAATCTGCTCCGTTGACAGTTCTTAAAGCTCCATGGTCAGGAAGTGGTAAAGGATTGAGCTGGGGACGTGGTGTATATGATACGACACTTGAGCGCTGGAGTAGAGGAATATTACGTCGGCAAGGAAGTATAATGGGAGAACCGTTTTATGAAAAAGTGCAGGATTTTGCCATGGAGTTTCATTCAGATGGAGTCTCATCCGTAGTTTTTGCCGGGTATTCGTTGTTTGATACAAACAAAAAGGGGGTGTATACCGGAAATATTTTGACTGGAGATGCTGATATATTATCTTGTTTGTCAATTTATGTGGCTACGGAACGTATAGAATCTGTAAAGATAGCGTTACAAGAATTATTGTCGGTAAAAGTTGCACCTTATTATAAAGGATATTTCGGTATCGATATGATGATTTATAAAGAAAACGGTAAGTATCGTCTGAATCCTTGTATCGAATTGAATCTGAGAATGAATATGGGTGTAGTATCCCGCATTTTTTATGATCGTTATACAGCACCCGGATCGAAAGGAATATATGTTGTCGATTATAATCCTGATTCTGCAGCTTTATATACAGATCATTTAACTCGGACAAAAGATAATCCGTTAATTATCCATGACGGGAAAATCATCAAAGGATATTTATCTTTATCTCCACTAACTCCGGAATCTCACTATCGGGCACGAGTAGAAATCTATTAACGAATAATAATATGTATAACTCGATTGGTACGAGAAAGTTACATATCCTAATTATTTTGAAGTCGGAAACATATTTTACAAGCTTTTTGCTTCATTTGTTCAGCTTGTTTCAATGTAATCCTTCTTATTGAAGAAGCATTACACTGCTTTCTCAATTCTCGACATTTGGGATTACGATGATAGATTTTCAATTTGGATTTTGTACAAATATAAACCGCTTCATTTGGTTGCGTTGTTTCTGTCTTGATATCTGTACTAATCAACGGAAAAACAAGAAATAATAGTAATAATAATTTTTTCATGATTAAATGAGAATTTAGGTGTTTAATTCATTAATTGTAAATACAATAGAAGAGATGAAAAGTATTTCCATGTTTATTTTAAAATTTAAATTTTGTCCTTGCTATATCCTTCGTAATAATACGATTGTTCTATCCCTTTAAATATCACTTCTCTATCATCGACTTTTTCGGTTAGTGCCGGTTGCAAAAGAAAACGGAGTTCCAGATCATTGATTGGGCTGCGTCCCATTGCTTGCAGATATAGATCTTTATCAACCATGCGCCAATCAACAACTTTTCCAAGATTCTTTTTCAGAATTAGATCAAGCCATATTCTTGTAGAGCGCCCGTTGCCTTCCATAAATGGATGAGCAATATTCATTTCTACATACTTAGCTGTGATTTCCTCAAAAGTTGTTTCCGGCATTTTTCTATTACAGGAAGTATTACGTCGAGAAACATTGAATTTGCAAAACGAAAGCCTCCTTTAGTAATGTTTTGAGTACGTACCTTTCCGACAAAGTTGTATAGATCGCAGAATAAATACTCATGTATCTGGCATAATCCTTTAGTTTGTACCTACCTCAATGTTATTTATATCACTTGTTTCAAACAAGGCTTTGGCTTTCTCCAGGCTTTGTTCATCTATTATATATTGTTGTTTCTTTTGTTCCATAACCGAAAATTTGTAAAGCGGATCTTTTTGGTATAAGAATAATACGGATTTTTAATTACAAGATATTTTGCAATTAAAAATGTTTGAGTTCTTGATATAGTCGATGTATGGGTAATCCCATAACGTTAAAATAAGAACCGTTAATGCCGTTTACTCCTACAAATCCGATCCACTCCTGTATTCCGTATGCACCGGCTTTATCGAGCGGAGCATAATTTTCTACATAAAAATCGATTTCTTCTTCATCAAGAGTTGCAAATGATACATCGGTAGAAACAGCAAAAGAAATTTGTTTTTCCTGTGTAGTGATGCAAACACCGGTAATCACCGTGTGAATATTTCCCGATAAAGTACGTAGCATATTTTTCGCATCGTCTTTGTCTTTCGGTTTCCCGAAAACCTTACCGTTCAACCATACGATTGTATCTGCGGTGATCAATAGGGTTTTATCGGACATTTCCGGTTTGTAAGCTTCGGCTTTTACCGTAGCAATATATTGGGGAATTTCTTCACCTTGTAATGTTTCCGGATATGATTCGTCTATATTGGGGAGGGCGGTTACTTGGTATTCGATTCCTAATCCGCTCAGTAATTCCCGACGTCTTGGTGAATTGCTTGCCAGCAGAATATCGTACTTTTGTATATGACTCAGCATTTTATAAAACTTTTTATTTATTTTGTTTTGTATTTACCAACCGAAAGCTTCATCAGCCATCCATTTTCCCTGTGCTTTCAGTACCTCTTCTATGACATCCCGTCCACATCCGCATCCTCCTTTTTTGGGGGATATATAAGTTGATATCGCTTTAATTTCAGGTGCAGCGTCAGCGGGGCAAGTAGGTAGGCCTACCAGTTGCATGACTTCATAATCCGGAATATCGTCACCCATATACAGTATCTCTTCCGGTTTTAGGTTTGAAGATTCAATCCATTGATAGTATGCTTCGGTTTTGATTTTTGCACCCATAAAGATATGTTTGACTCCCAATGCGGAGAACCGTTCATGAACGGCTTGGGTACGTCCTCCTGTGATAATTGCTATATTGTAACCTAAACGGACGGCCAATTGTATAGCATATCCGTCTTTTATATTTACCATACGCATCGGTTCTCCGTTGGGATGCAGAGGCACCATATCTGAAGAAAGAACACCATCTACATCAAATGCGAATGCTTTTATTCGAGATAAGTCATAATTTATTTTGCTCATGAGAAATGTTTATTGCAAAAGCGTGAATATTTTTACTCAATAATCGGTAGATTTCTTTTAATTGGTCGTCTTTTAATAGCGATAATTGTTTGTTCATTACATTCTCGTCGTATCTTACAGCAGGACCGGTTTGAGCTGTTACTGGAGATATTTTTTTTATTTTATCAGATGTTTCTTGGATAAGCGGTTGCAGAATGTCAAAAGGTAATCCGTGCTCTTTTAGTAATTTCTCGGATATTGCATACATGTGGTTTGTGAAATTACATGCAAATACGGCAGCTAGGTGAATGTATTTTCGCTGCTCTGAAGATATGACTCTTACATCTTGTGAAATTTTTAAAGCCATATCGGTTAATAACGTAGCATCTTTCTCTGAATTAGCTTCGACAAAAAACGGAATATTTGAGAAATTTACCTTTTTATTTTTACTGAAAGTTTGTAGCGGGTAGAATACTCCATACCTTTTTGCATGTGGCTCGAATACGGACATCGGTATGCTTCCGGCTGTATGTACCCAAAGAGCTTTATTCGGTTTGATAGATCGGATGCATTCTTGTAATGCCGTATCTTTTATTGAAAAAATATAAAGATCTGCCGTATCTTTTATTTGATTGAGGTCATCGGTGTAGTCACAAGATAAGGATGACCCCAATATTTTTGCATTTTTGAGGCTTTTACTATATATCTGGATTATATCGTAACCTTGTTCTTTCATTGCTGACGACAATTGTGTAGCGAGGTTACCAGCTCCGATAAATATTATTTTTTTCATATTTATCTTTTTATGTTACCAATGTTCTATGTGAATCTTTTCCCATTGAGCCTTATCCGGATCAAAAGGCTTTTTTTCTTCATTTTTGTGACCCAGAGTGATAATGGACAAAACTTCCATTCCGTATGGGATTCCCAACATTTCACGGACATAATCTTCAGCAGATTGTCCGTTTTCTGTCAGTCGGTTTCGTATTTGTATCCAACAACTGCCTAGACCGAGATCTTCAGCTTGTAGTTGGATTAGGATTGCCGCAATGGATGCATCTTCGATCCATACATCGCTTTTTGACGGATCAGCAAGAATAACAATAGCCAATTTTGCGCCGGCAATAGGTTTTGCTCCTTGAGCTTTACAGTGAGAAAGTTTTTCTAATTGTTCAGGAATCTCGATCACGACGAATTCCCAACAAAGAGACCGTTTAGACGTCGGCGACATTAAAGCTGCTTCAAGTATTTCTTTTACATTTTCCGGAGAAATGGAATCTTCGGTATATTTGCGAATACTGCGTCTGTTTTTAAGCAGTTCTTTCAGATTTTCCATAAAGTAAATGTTGAATGTTTCTGTACAAAGATACTATATTGTGGTAAAAGCCCCATAAAAAGATGTAAATTTGCACATCTTGAAAACGTAAATATACGTAAATCATGTTTTTTACGTTATATATCTGAAAAGAAAGATTCTTTTGAAAATGAAATTCATGAAAATAAAGCTATATATATTCTTTATATTTCTTTTTATCGGATCTACTGTATTAGCACAATCTCGTATAAAAATTTCCGGGAAAGTGATCGATGCAGATAATCAAGGGTTAGAGTTAGTCAATGTGCGTATAGGGGGAACTACACAGGGAACATTAACCGATTTAAAAGGAGAATATGAGTTGACGGTCGCTTCTCAAGATTCGATAGAGATTATTTTTTCTTGTTTAGGTTATCGAACCGAAAAAAGGGTTTTGGCAGCACCGCAAGGTAATGTGGTGTTAAATATGAGGCTTTATACTAAGGATAAAAAATTGGGAGAGGTGGTTGTGACGGAAATAAGAAAACAGACTAGTACTCTCCAGAAAATAGATGCCAAAGATTTAAGATTGATGCCGGATGCATCGGGAGGAAGCATTGAGAGTATGCTTTCGACCTTAGCTGGGGTTAATTCCAGTAATGAGCTTAGTTCTCAATATTCAGTACGAGGAGGAAATTTCGATGAAAATATTGTTTATGTAAACGGAATAGAGATATATCGGCCTTTGCTCGTGCGTTCAGGTCAGCAAGAGGGGTTAAGTTTTATTAATCCGGATATGGTCGGTAGTATCGGTTTTTCTTCCGGAGGTTATTCCGCAGAATATGGTGATAAAATGTCATCAGTATTGGATATTACCTATAAACAGCCTGAAGCTTTTGAGGGAGCTGTATCTGCCAGTTTTTTAGGTGCTAGTGCCATGATCGGACATAGTACGAAAAGGTTTTCCCAATTACACGGTTTCCGGTATAAAACTAATTCAACATTATTGAGTTCTTTAGATACGAAAGGAGAGTATGATCCTTCGTTTTTTGATTACCAAACTTATTTGACATATAAATTTTCTCCGAATTGGAATATCTCTCTTTTGGGAAATATATCTAATAATATCTATAATTTTACTCCGCAAGAGCGTACGACAAAATACGGAACTTATACTTCAGCATCACAGTTTAAGGTCTATTTTGATGGGCAGGAGAAAGATAAGTTTCAGACATTTTTCGGTGCTCTTTCCTTAAATTACGGTGTGTCGAAATATACCGCATTATCGTTGCTGGCTTCGGCTTTTGCAACAAATGAGATCGTAGCTTATGATATTACCGGAGAATATTGGCTTGATGAATTGGATATGGCGAATAATGGTGGAGTTCCGCAAACTTCCGGGACATTGGGGTATGGAACTTATCATGAGCATGCTCGAAATCGCTTGAATGCTTCGGTTTTTGCAATAGCTGCTAAAGGAGCTACTCGTTTCGGCAAAAATGAATTGAAATATGGCGTTAATTTTCAACATGAAATAATTAAGGACAGGGTACGTGAATGGGAACTGCGTGACTCTGCCGGATATTCTTTACCGCATACGGGTAATGGAATCGATCTTGTTTCCAGTCTTAGTTCTTACCAGAATATGCAAAGCAATCGTTTCTCGTTTTATGCGCAAGATACCTATAAATTACGGGCTAAGTCTGGCTTTTATACATTTACCGGAGGTATACGTGGCTCTTATTGGGGATTTAATAAAGAGTTTATTCTGAGTCCGAGAGCTTCGGTCGGTTACATTCCGAACTTTAATGATCGGTTGACATTCAGGTTTGCGACAGGTCTTTATTATCAAGCTCCTTTTTATAAAGAGTTGAGAGATACAGTACGTACCGGAGAAAATTATGTAGTGCGTTTGAATCGTTCTATTAAATCTCAAAGATCTATTCATTTTGTATTAGGTAGCGATTATTCCTTTAGGGCGGTGAACAGACCATTTAAGTTTACAGCAGAGTTATATTATAAAAAACTGGATAATTTAATACCTTACGAAGTAGATAATGTTCGTATCTGGTATTCGGGACGAAATGAATCGAAAGGGTATGCTGCCGGATTGGATTTGAAGCTTTTCGGACAATTTGTTCCCGGAACGGATTCTTGGCTAAGTTTCTCATTGATGAGAACGCAAGAAACGATAGGAGGGATAAAAGTTCCTCGCCCGACAGAACAGAGGTATAGCGTAGCACTGTTTTTTCAAGATTATGTACCCCGTTTCCCAAAATATAAATTTAGTTTGCGCGCAATTTGGTCGGACGGATTACCTGTCGGTGCTCCTCGGTTGGGACGTCAGGCCGGATACTTTCGTACGACACCCTATCGTAGGGTCGATATAGGGGCTTCCCGTTTGTTGGTCGGAGGAGAAGACCGATTAATGAAACGAGGATTTTTTCGCTATTTTAAGAGTATTTGGATTGGATTGGATGTCTTTAACTTGTTGGATATAAGTAATGTGAATTCTTATTATTGGGTGACTGATATTTATAATCATCAAAGTGCTGTTCCTAATTATCTTACTATGAGGCAGTTCAATCTGAGGTTATCGATGGAATTCTAAGTTGTGTATCTGTATTGAATATCCATGCTCCGGATTTTTTTATCGAATAACAAAATATGCCCAATTGATCGGCTTCTTTTTGTAATGCTTGATGTTTGAAGTAATTGAGATCTGAACAAAGTATAACGGTCTGTATGCTGAATAACTCGGCAATATCTGACAGTTTTCCTGAAAAGCCTTTACTGATAATAGCATAATCGATGGGAAGAAGATAAGTACTTTTTTTGTTTTTCCAATATCCTGAGTTTAGTAACAGTATTTTATTGCCTTTAAAATATATGAAAGGCTGACGGATTATCAGATTTTGAAGATCGCTATTGTCTTTTATGTGTATAATATTTTCTATTCTGTTTTTCATCCAGAAATTGCGGGCTTTTTTTTCTATCGTCGAATCTTGTTTTTCAGGATTTGAATGAAGAATATAATTAGTTCCGTTATCAATGAAATTAATTGTTGTGTTGTGATTATCATGGTAAACGACCCATGCGTTTTGAATAGGATGACTTTTGTAAAAGGTGTCTGCCGTTAGAAACAACACTGTGAATGAAAGAGTAAAAATCAGAATGTCGCTGCGTCGTGATCGGTAAGACCAGACAAGAGTGAAAATTGTAACGAATAGAAACGAAACATAATGAGATTCTATCCAGATATTCTTGATAGAAGAGAAATTAAGTGTAGAAATTATTTTAGTCAGGTGTTCTGTATATATGAGAATTTGGTCTAATCCGTTTACTAGAAAAGTTGCAGGTATCTCAAAATAATTCAATATTAAGACAAGTATCCCGCCTCCTAAGACAAATGGGAGGAGTGGAATAATAATTAGATTTGTTGGTAAAGAAAGTAGAGGTAATTCGTGAAAGTAATATACGGTTAACGGCAATGTTCCTATTTGCGCTGCGGCAGAGACACAAAATATCGATATTATATATGATTTCCATTTCGAAGAAGGGCTTATCAGGTCATAAAGAACCGGATAAATATAAAGAATTGAGAATACCGAGATGAAACTTAGTTGAAAACTGACATTAAATAAATAATACGGGTTGTATAACAACATGAAAAATGCTGCTGCAAAAAGATTATTCATGGATGTTCCCTTACGATCGAGAATTTGTCCGAATAATATGAAACTGATCATGATTGTTGCTCTGGTAGCAGATGGAGATAATCCGGTTAAAAATGCGTATATCCATAAAAAGATAAGTGTAAGTATCGGTCGTAATTTTGACATTTTTATCCATACAAGCGGTGTAAGAAGTACGTATAACAATGACCATATAATACCGGTATGTAGTCCGCTGACAGCCAGTATATGAGCAAGTCCACTTGTAGAAAACGTATTACGGATTTCTGGAGTGATTTCTTTTGTATTTCCTAATAGTAGAGCACTCAGTATAGCATAAGAAGTTTCCGAAAAATTATCTCTTTTCAGTTTTTCTAATGCTGAATCTTGCAATTCTTGAGCAATACCTTTGATAGATTTGTCTTGTTTGTAACCTAACCGTTTCCAATCTTGTGTGTTTAAATATTGTGTGTATAAAATCCCCTTGTATTTCATATAAGATGCATAATCGAAACTTTCGGGATTTTTAGAATTGACAATGGGTATGAGCTTTGGTTTGAATATGATTACATTATCTTTTATTAAGGAACGAGAAAGGTCATCCGGCTTAAAATATAGAATGGCTTTTTGATTGTCACGTATCGTTTGTCCGTTTTGTTGAATCCATTCTTTTATTTCTGTTTCGCAGCAAATCGAACGTTGTGTTTCTTTACAATTGGTGATGGTTGCAATAGCATATTTATAGTTGGGAGAATAATGTCCCGTTTCGCTTTTTTGTTTTATAAATAATGTTGCAATTCCTATGGATATGAGGAAAAAAAATATGGCTATACCGAAATAGTGCCGGTTTATAAATCTTTTTGACGGGAACTTTGACGAATTGTAGTATTTAATGATAAATATGATTCCTAAAAGCGAAAATATATAGATCGCATGGAGGAAAGGTAAAAAATGTTGTAATAAAATTCCTGCTATGAACGGAAGCAGTATGCGTAAAAACGGAGCTTCTTCGATTGGAAAAAAGGAATTTTTCATGCTATTTTTATGTCGGGCTTGTTTTTGCGATATATACGGGAGTACAGGAAATGACAAATAAAGAATTGTGTGTTTCAAATATGGATTAGAATGAGATTAACAAAGAATGTTGTTGAGGTAATTTATCAGAGTTCCTGTCTCCGGTATTATATCGATTTTTATAATGCTTTAAGCTTTGCTATCATTTGCATAGGATCTGGAGTGCTGAATATTGCATTTCCTGCAACAAGAATATCTGCTCCGGCTGTCAAAACTTTTTTACCGGTGTCTAAATTAATACCGCCGTCAACCTCAATGAGCGTATTAGCATTTTTCCGTAAAATCATCTCTTTTAAAACTGAGATTTTTTCAGTGGAATGTTCTATAAATTTCTGTCCTCCGAATCCCGGATTTACAGACATGATAAGTACCATATCAACATCCGAAACAATATCTTCCAATAAAGAAACGGGAGTGTGGGGATTTAGTGTAACACCGGCTTTCATCCCGTTTTCTTTTATCTGTTCTACAGTACGGTGCAAGTGTACGCAAGTCTCATAATGCACATTCATCATATAAGCACCAATCTCTTTGATCTCCTTGATGAATTTAATGGGGTCGGTGATCATAAGATGAACATCTAAAGGTTTTGTACTGATTTCTTTTACATATTTCAAAACCGGAAATCCGAATGAAATATTCGGTACGAATACGCCGTCCATTATATCCAGATGTAACCAATCTGCTTCACTTTGGTTTACCATCTCTATGGCTGCCTGCAGATTGCCGAAATCAGCGGATAAGAGGGACGGTGCTATTTTATGTGTCATATCTTGTAAAATCAGATTATATACAAAGATACGGATAGGATTTGGATTTATGAACAAAAAATAAAAGATTTTCTCTAAGAGCTTAATGAATGTAGCGAGTTAGGTGATGTACAGGAGCGGAAAAACAAGCTTGGAAATTTTGGATACACAACTATTTAAACAAGCATTAAAACTTCTTTAAGCTTTGAGAGTATCTTGCTTCTTTGGGGATGAACGGACAATCATCAGAACTTAAAATCCTGTTTTTTGAAAAGGAATATTTCAAAAAACAGGATAATGGTTAAAAGTCTGTCTCAATTTTACTCGGGTCAGGTTTGTAGGTTTCTTTTGATGATATTTTTCTGTTTTTTACGAGGATGATAGCGGGCTATCTGACGAGAGAAAACGAGAAAAAAGACCGAAAGAAAACATAAAGATGACCTGATAATATTTTTTTGTTGAAAAATTTAGACAGGTTCTTAGTTTAGAATATATCCTCCGAGATTTTGAGGCAATTTGCTTTCGTAGGTATATGACCGTGCAAATTGCTTAAGAAGTTCGACCGTAGAACTTTTAGGTGTTAATATCGGAGCAATAGCTTTCTCTGAAAGCAGTCGAGGAGTAGAGCTTTTTTTCATAGGCACTGTTTTTTATTTTGTTTATTATTAAAACGTGCCTACTCTGTTTTTTATTATCCTTACATGCTATTTTTTTATAAAGAAAGTTCGATGTGATGATCCTCTGCCATTTTTCTCATATTTAAAATTGCATATCTCATTCGTCCCAAAGCAGTATTGATACTTACATTTGTAGCGTCTGCAATCTCTTTAAAGCTCATGTTTTTATAATAACGCATGATGAGTACCTCTTTTTGGTTATCGGGAAGCGCAGCTACCAGTTTGCGAATATCTGCTTGGATTTGTGTCTGTACCAATGAGTCTTCTATCGTACCTTCGCTTAATTCTTTCCGATTGAATACATCAGGATTCATTTCGTCATTAGATAAATGATTTTCACTTTTCTCCTGACGATAATAATCAATAATTAAATTGTGAGCTATGCGGGAAATCCAAGATGGAAATTTTCCGGTTTCGACATAGCGTCCTTGTTTGATAGTCGTGATTACTTTTACGAAGGTTTCCTGAAAAATGTCCTCGGTCAATTCTCTGTCTTTGACTATATAATATATATAAGAATAAATACGGTTTTTGTATCTGTTCAGAAGAATGTCAAAAGCCTCGTTATTACCCTTCGAATAAAGTACGACCAGTTCTTCGTCTGTTCGTGATGCTAAATTATTCATTACCTTGTAGTATGTTGGTTTAAGAGTAATGTTTTTCTATAGGCTCTTGTTTTTTATTTATGTGAATGAATTAGTTGATGATTTGTTGCAAATAAAATATATTTTCTATACAAAAAAAAGCATTCTTGTTATTTTTACTACTTAAAAGTTCATATTTAACAGCTTTAACACGTAAAATGTTAACTGTTTAAGAATTGAAGCTACGATAGGGGAATATAAAAGATTTGATAAAAAAAGTGTATTTCTTACGCATTATTATTACTTTTGTAATTCGTTTACCAACTAAATTAACGTGAATTATGAAACCTACACTATTTGTTTTGGCTGCCGGAATGGGTAGCCGTTATGGCGGATTGAAGCAGTTAGACGGGCTTGGTCCTAATGGCGAAACTATCATGGATTATTCTATTTTTGATGCAGTGCGTGGTGGCTTCGGGAAAGTTGTTTTTGTAATCAGACATTCTTTTGAAGAAGATTTCAGGACAAAAATTTTAAAGAAATATGAGAATATAATACCTGTTGAGGTAGTATTTCAAGAATTAGATTATTTACCTGATGGGTTCTCTCTTCCTGAAGGTCGGGAGAAGCCGTGGGGAACTAATCATGCTGTATTAATGGGGAAAGATGTGATTAAAGAGCCATTTGCTGTCATTAATGCAGATGATTTTTATGGCCGTGAAAGTTTTGCCATTCTTGCAGATTATTTGTCTAAATTGGATGGAAAACAGAATGAATATTGTATGGTAGGATATCGTGTCGGAAATACTCTGTCCGAAAGTGGCTCTGTTGCTCGGGGAGTTTGCGAAATGAATGATAAAAATGAGCTGACCTCTGTTGTAGAGCGGACTCAAATAGAACGGCGTGACGGAAAGGTAATGTTTAAAGAGGGAGATGTCTGGACAGAAGTTGACGAGAATGCTCCCGTATCAATGAATATGTGGGGATTTACGCCCGATTACTTTAAATATTCAGAAGATTATTTTGTTCAGTTCTTAAAAGAAAATGCAGAAAATCTTAAGGCTGAATACTTTATTCCGTTGATGGTAAATCATTTGATTCAAAATAAAATCGCAACAGTTAAAGTTTTGGATACGCCTTCTAAATGGTTTGGTGTAACTTATGCTTTAGATCGTCCGGTTGTTGTAGATAAGATCAATGCTTTGGTTGCTGCCGGAGAGTACCCTGCTAAGTTATTTTAAAATATTTATGATGATAAAGAAAATGCACTTGAAATTTCAAGTGCATTTTCTTTATCATCATAATTTATCTTTTAAGTACTTCCCGGTGTAAGATTTTTCACAAGACGCAATATCTTCTGGAGTTCCTGCACAAACAAGAAAACCGCCTTTGTCTCCTCCTTCAGGACCCATGTCTATGACATAATCAGCACATTTAATTACGTCCATATTGTGTTCGATAATTACGACCGTATGCCCTTTTTCTATTAAAGAATCGAATGCTTTTAGTAATGTTTTTATATCATGAAAATGTAATCCTGTTGTCGGTTCGTCAAAAACGAATATCGTAGGCTCTTGCTTTTCATTGCTCAAAAAATAAGCGAGCTTTACCCGTTGATTTTCTCCACCCGAAAGGGTCGAAGAAGCCTGTCCGAGCTTAATATATCCTAATCCTACATCTTGTAGAGGTTTCAGTCTTTTGATGATTTTTTTCTCGGCGCTTCCTTGCTGTTCCGAAAAAAATTCGATAGCCTGATTGATAGTCATTTCCAATACATCATTGATATTCTTTCCTCGATATTCGATTTCAAGTATATCTTGTTTAAATCTTTTCCCGTGGCAACTTTCACATGTAAGAGTAATATCTGCCATAAATTGCATTTCAACAGTGATAGTTCCGTCGCCTTTACACTCTTCACAGCGTCCGCCTTCTACGTTGAACGAAAAGTATGCCGGGGTAAATCCCATTTGTTTAGCAGCCTGCTGGTCGGCATATAATTTTCTGATTTCATCAAAAGCTTTCAGGTATGTTGCCGGATTAGATCTTGATGATTTACCGATCGGATTTTGATCGACAAATTCGATATGTTTTACTAAATGCATGTCTCCGGAAAGTCGGTTGAATATACCGGGTTGTTCCCCGTCTTCTTCATAAAATCTGGAAAGAGATTTAAAAAATACGTCTCTGACCAGTGATGATTTTCCTGAACCGCTGACTCCGGTAACTACTGTCATTATATGTAAAGGAAATATGACATCTATCCCTTTGAGATTATTATGTGCAGCTCCTTCTATTTTTATATAGTTATTCCATTTCCTTCGGTGGGCGGGAGGGGCGATTTTTTCTTCACCGGTAAGATACCGAACCGTATAGCTTTTTGTAGCTTTTTCAAGTTTCGACAGGTCTCCTTGATAAACGACCTCTCCGCCGAGACGTCCTGCTTTAGGTCCTATGTCGATGATATAATCTGCTGCACGAATTATTTCTTCGTCATGTTCTACGACTATTACGGTATTTCCCAAAGCTTGCAGTTCTCTTAATACTTTTATAAGTAAAGTTGTATCACGAGAATGTAATCCGATACTGGGTTCATCCAGAATATATAGAGATCCGACAAGACTGCTACCTAAAGATGTTGCAAGATTGATCCGTTGACTTTCTCCTCCTGAAAGAGTAGAAGATAGTCGATTCAATGTCAGATAACCCAGTCCGACATTTACAAGAAAACCTATTCTGTTCTTTATTTCTGTCAGCAATCTTTTGGCGACAATGCTATCATGTTCATCTAATGCCAAAGTGTCGAAAAAGATTTTTAGATCTGTGATTGGTAAAGCTACCAATTCCGAAATAGATTTTCCTCCGATTTTTACATATTGTGCTTGAGGTTTTAGCCGACCCCCTTTGCAATCGGGACAAACAGTTTTACCTCGATATCGAGCGAGCATGACTCTGTATTGGATTTTGTATTGATTTTCTTCAAGCATTTTGAAAAAATCGTGAATTCCCCCGAAAAGATGATTCCCGTTCCACAAAAGTTCCTTTTCTCGTTCGGTAAGTTGATAATAAGGGCGATGTATGGGAAAATGAGAAGCTTCGGCTACACGAATCAAATTCTTTTTCCATTCGCTCATTTTTTCTCCTTTCCAGCACATGACGGCATCGTCAAATACCGATAACGCTTTATTGGGAATAACTAAATTTTCGTCGATGCCGATAACCTTACCGAAGCCTTCACAAGTCGGGCATGCTCCTACAGGGCTGTTGAAACTGAACATGAGATCGTTCGGCTCTTCAAAAGTGATACCGTCGGCTTCAAATCGTTTTGAGAATGTATGTTCTTCTATACCTTTTTCAGTATAAAATTTAAGAATACATTCACCTCCTCCTTCAAAAAATGCGGTTTCTGCAGAGTCTGTCAATCGGCTTATTGTATTTTTTTCAGAGGAAACAGCCATTCTGTCTATTATTAAGAAAAGAGATGACGTGTCTATGTTAGATGTATGTTCTAATTCTTCTATCCGAATGGTTTTTCCCTTATATTCAACACGATTATATCCCTCTTTTAATAAAATCTCAAGTTGCGTTTCCAAGGTTCGGCCTTTGGGAATATGCAATACCGTGAGAACGGAGAACCGTGTTCCTTCCGAATAATTAGACATACATCTGATTATATCTTCTGTCTGATGTTTTTTGACCTCTTTCCCAGATATTGGAGAAATTGTTTTTCCTATACGAGCATATAATAGCCGTAGGTAATCGTAAATTTCGGTGGAAGTGCCTACCGTGGAACGGGGATTTCGAGTATTGACTTTTTGTTCTATTGCGATTGCCGGAGGGATTCCTTTTATGAAATCACACTCAGGTTTGCTCATGCGTCCTAAAAATTGCCGTGCATAGGCAGAAAGGCTTTCGACATACCGGCGTTGTCCTTCTGCATATAAAGTATCGAATGCCAAAGACGACTTTCCTGAACCGGAGAGTCCTGTTATTACAATTAGTTTATCCCGGGGTATCTCAATGTCGATGTTTTTGAGATTATTCACCCGAGCGCCTTTTATAAATATTGAGTTATCGGTCATATTGGCTGGTCAAATCAAAATTAACTTACAAAGATACGAATAAGTCAAGCGCAAAAACAAATAAAATTTGATTTTGTCGAGCGGGAGTATCTAAGACACAGTCGAAGATAATATATTAAAGTGGATATAAAAAAAGGTTCGTCTCTTTCAGATACATTATATATAATTTTTTCTCTTTGGGGATTTAATAAGGAAAAAATAAAATAATCTCAAAAAAGTGGAATATTTTATGTGGAAAAAAATAAAACCCATCTGATTTTTGTTAACTTTGTAATAGCACTAAAAAATAAATGATTATGAAAAATTTATCAGCATTATTTGCCTTTTTGGGTGGTGCAGCCGTTGGTGCTGCACTGGGAGTCCTGTTCGCTCCGGAAAAAGGAGAGGATACTCGTAAACGAATTTGCCAGCTCCTTCGTGAAAAAGGAATTAAATTGAACCATCATGAGATGGATGAATTGGTAGATCAGATCACTTCAGAATTAAGTTCGGATAAAGAGTAGAAGATTCTTAGGACAAGTATGGCTATTTGTGTTATACTTGTCCTTTAAGTTTATGTGTTTTATGATAAATAATGATCCAAAACCTGTATCTGTGCATCAATTGATTGCTGAAATAAAAGAGTATCTTGAATTACAACGAGATTTATTGAAAGTTGAAGGAGTTGAGAAACTTACAATTCTTATTTCCGCTTTTCTTGTTTTGATGATAAGTATTATTCTTGGGGGAGGAGCTCTTTTTTATTTGCTTTTTGCTTTGGCCTATTTATTGGAGCCGGCTATTGGTTTGATAGGAGCATTCGGTATTATAGGTTGCGTTTGCCTATCGATATTAGTTGTCGTTGTTTTGTTGAGGAAGCAACTCATAATTAATCCGATAGTTCGGTTTCTATACAAATTATTTTTAAAAGATATGTGATGAATGTCCGGGAAAAAAAGGTAACATTAGAGGATTTATTAGTTCAAAAGCAAGAGCTGAAGAAACAAATTGAAAGTCAGCAGCAGAAGCTTGTTGAATCTTATTATTTATTGACAGAGCCGTTTTCTTTTAATCCGATGCATTCGTCATTGATGAAGAAATTAACGACGGGATTTGCCATATTTGACGGTTTTATGATAGGGCTAAAAATTATCCGTAAAATAAAAAATCTGTTTCGATAATTTTTAAATAGAGCATGGATGTTGTAAATAAATAAGAATTTTCTTGGAAATATAGTTTAATTCCTCTATTTTTGTGTTCAAATTTTAAAATCAAATTAATCGAGAAGAGTAAAAAGTAAAAAAAGTAAGTATGAAAAAGAATTTATTCTATTTGTTTATAGCATTGTTTGCTGTTACATCTATGACTGCATGTGGTGATGACGATGATGATAAAGATACAGGTATTAATGTTGCCGGATCATATACCGGTACGATTATTGTTAATATTACCGATGAAGAATCTGAGAATCCGATAAAATTAGAAAATCAGGAATTCACCGTAACTCAGAATGGACAAGAATCTATTAATTTGTCTATTTCTGGACTTGTATTAGCAGAAGGTACTGCCCCTATGGATATTAGTGCACCTAATGTGCCTTTTTCTGTAGATGGTGAAAAAGTTATTTTGAATTCGACAGATCTTAATATTCCCTTGAAAGTATTAGGCGGTTTAGATGCATATATAAAGTCTATGGTAGGAAATTTTCAAGGGAATGAAGTTGCTTTTAAAATTGTTGCAGAACAAGAGTTGGTAGAAAAAGTCTATATAACTGTTACTGGGACGAAAAAGTAAGAATTTTATTCAATAAATCAGGATAAAATAAGGGTGAAGATCTGACCAAATCTTCACCCTTTATTCTTTTTGAAGAAGTTAATTTGCAGCATCATGAGAACTTTACCTTGAAATCTATTGTTTTTTATACATAATGTATAAAAATATTGTTATGTATAAGAAATTATTATTTTTTGTCGGAGTTTTATTGCTCCTGTCTTCGTGTACTAATAACTATACAATCGAAGGAACTGTGGATAAGATGGCAGATGGAGCAAAAGTACTACTCCGAAAACAAGTAAATGAATCGTTTGTCGACTTGGACAGTACTTTTGTAAAAAATGGAAAGTTTGTATTTCGAGGAAAGCAAGATACTGCGACTATGGCGTTATTGACAGTCGAGAGTAGAGAGAAATTGCCTTATATGCCGGTTCTGTTTATTTTGGAAAATGGAAATCTGAAAGTTAAAGTAGATACAGTTTCATCAGTTTCAGGTACGAAGTTGAATGATGTATTTCAAAGTTATATGGAATCTCGATTTAGTACGGATAAAAAAATGGAACAACTAAGTCGGGAATATGTGACGGATTACCTTACGGGGACATTGACGGATAGCATCTTGACAAAATTGAAAAAACAATTTTCAGATGAAGAAGTGAATTTGAAAATCTTGACTCAAAAATATATACAAAATAATACCGACAACGTTTCAGGAATTTACGTATTTCTCCAAAACAGTTATTTATTCTCACCTGAGGAGCAAGCTGCGATAATCCAGGATGCAAAGCAGTTTTTTAAAGAAGATCGTATGATACAGACGTTTTCGGATATTTTAGAACATACCCGAAATATTGCTGTCGGAATGCCATATGTTGATTTAAAAATGCAAGATCCGAAAGGAAAAGAGGTCTCATTATCTGATTACGTTGGAAAAGGGAAATATGTGTTGGTCGATTTTTGGGCTTCATGGTGCGCTCCTTGCCGAAAACAGATGCCGGCATTAATCAGTTTATATGATCGGTTTAAAAATAAGAACTTTGAAATTATCGGTGTTTCGTTTGACAATAATAAAAATGAGTGGATTCAATACATTCAGAATGCAAAACTTCCGTGGCCTCAGATGAGTGATTTGAACGGATGGGAGTCTGAAGCAGTATTACTTTATGCGATACAAGGCATACCGCATACGATATTAGTAGATCCGCAAGGAAAAATTGTAGCAAAAGATTTGAAAGGTTCAGCTTTGGTGAAGAAATTAGAAGAAGTCCTGAAATAATTTGAATAATAAGACTATCTTTGCATTGTCATACAAAAGAGAGGTGTAGGCCTCTCTTTTGGCATTAATTAAGAAGAAATGAAACGAATATTTATTTTTACTATTTTGTCTTTGTGTATAGTGTCGGGGGGTAAAGCCCAGCAGATTGATTATAAAGCTACAGCATTTAACTTATTTTTGAATGGAAAAATTTCCCAGTGGCCGTGGGTCATTAATAAGATGGTTGCTGATCCTAAATTGCAAGATACAGAAGGACAGTTGGAAATTTTAACATATTATTATGGTTTGGTCGGTCATTTGATGGATGTCGGGCAGAAAAAACAGGCATCGGAGAATTTGCGGAAGGCTAATGAGCTTGCGATGAAGCTGTATAAAACAAATCCGGACAATCCTCTTTTACTTGGTCTCATGTCTAATTTGACAGGTTTTCAAATAGCCCTATCCCCTTTGAAAGCTACAACCTTAGCTAAAGGTATGATGAATAAAGCTAAAAAATCTATTGCTAAAGGGCCGAATGATCCGCATGTAAATATTTTATATTCGAATATCTTGTTCTATATGCCGGGAATCTTTGGAGGAGATACGGAGAAAGCGTTACAAGGTTATAAAAAAGCTTTACAAACAATGGAAGCTGATCCCGAGTTGAAAAAAAATAATTGGATGTACATTCAATTAATGGTAACAATCGGGGTCGTAGAAGAAAAACGAGAGAATTATGTGGAAGCTCAGAAAATGTATCGTAAAGTTTTAGAGTTATATCCGGAATATGCACATGTGAAAAATGTTTCTTATCCTCGTTTATTGGAAAAAATGAAAGGTTGATACGATTTTAGTTTATCTCATTAGCTTATAAAAGGATGAATTATATTGAAGTTAAAATACAAATAACCCCCTGTTCCGAAGTAAGTACAGATTTGCTTTCTGCATTTTTAGGGGAAATCGGATTCGATAGCTTTGTTTCTTTTGAAGAAGGACTTTTTGCGTATATTCCGTCATCTTTATTCGATGAAGATCGTATGAAACGATCGTTCGCTTTAGTTCCGGTCGATTGTGCAATCGATTATTCTGTAATCGAAATTCCAGACCGTAATTGGAATGAAGAGTGGGAAAAAAACTATTTTACACCTATTGTAATTGGAAATGAATGTGTGGTTCACAGCTCTTTTCATACCGATATACCCGAGGTAAAATATGACATTTTGATAGATCCGAAAATGTCGTTTGGTACGGGACATCATGAGACAACAAGTACTATGATGGAAATGATGCTTAAAACTTCATTTGAGAACAAGGTTGTGTTGGATATGGGATGCGGAACGGCCATATTGTCTATTTTGGCGAGTATGAGAGGTGCGAAATCTGTCACGGGAGTTGATATCGATGAGTGGGCCTATGAAAATGCTCTTGAAAACATTCAGTTGAATCATATTTCGAATATGGATATTTTGTTAGGAGGATCGGAACAAATTGCCGGTAAAAAATATGATATTATATTGGCGAATATAAACCGGAATGTTTTGTTGGAGAATATGAAAATTTATAGTGCTTGCATGAATGAAAATTCTGAACTTTATATGAGTGGATTTTACAAAGAGGATATTCCTGTGATATGCGAAGAGGCAAATCATTGCGGGTTAGTATTGGAAACTTATACCGAGAAAAACCGATGGGTGGGTACTAAATTCGTAAAGAAAGGTAATATATGAAACCATTGCAAAAGGTCACGATATATGATTTAGCCAAAGAACTGAATACCTCGGCTTCAACCGTTTCACGAGCTTTGCAAAATCATCCGAGAATTAGTGAAAAGATGAAAAAAGCGGTGTCGGAGCTCGCAGAGAAGATGAATTATCATCCCGATCCGGTAGCCCATCATTTAAGAACGGGAAAAGGATCGGTTATCGGAGTTATTGTTCCGAGGATCGACCGTCATTTTTTCGCTTCGGTCATCGGAGGAATCGAGAGTGTTGCTCATGCTGCTGGTTATAGTGTTTTAGTTTCTCAGTCGAACGAACGTTGGGAAGAAGAAAAGAATATCGTGAAAACTATGCTTGCGAAGAAAATCGATGGTTTGGCAATATCTTTAGCTTCAGAAACTACAGATTATAAACATTTTGATGCTGTTATTAGCAGAGGAGTACCGGTTGTTTTTTTTGATAGAGTTCCGTTAGACAAGAGGAGCAGTTGTGTGAGAATAGATAATCGGACAGCGGCCTATAATGCAGTAATGCATTTAATAAAGCAGGGTTGTACTCGCATAGTTCATTTATCAGGACCTCAGGCTATTAGTGTTTATAAAGACCGACAAGACGGATATGTTCAAGCTTTGATGGATTCGGATATTCGGGTAGATTCATCTTTAATTTTTGAAAACAGTATCACTTTAGCGACAGGTGAAGAAGCTGGAAAAAAGATACTTGCAATGCCTGTTCTTCCGGATGCGATTTTTTCCGCCGGAGATTATTCGGCAATGGGGGTTATGCATGTTTTGAAAAAAAATGGCGTGAAGGTTCCTGAAGACATTGCTATTGTCGGATTTGCTAATGAACCTTTTGATTCTTTTGTAGAGCCTCCTTTAAGTTCTGTTGATCAGGTAAATAAAAAAATGGGTGAGACAGTAGCTGAAGTTTTATTAGAAGAAATGTCTGTTGATCCGGAAAACCGGAAATGGGTCGATAAGGTATTGGACTCCTCTTTGATTATAAGAGAGTCATCGATTAAAAAAGATAATTTATCAAAAAAAGATATTTAAGGTATTGTTTGAAGATTATTTTTTTATACATTTGTGCAATCGATTACACAATCTAAATGTAAAGTTTGAGTTGAGGGTATTGGTAATTGAAGATAACAATTTAATAATCAAGTATATAAATTAGATAGTTATGAAAACAAATTATGAACTTCGCTATGCGAGCAATCCTCGAGATGCGAAAAGCTATGATACGACTCGTTTGCGTGAAGATTTCTTGATTCAGAACCTGTTTGTAAATAATGAAGTAAATATGGTTTATTCTATGTATGATCGTTTGATTGTAGGAGGAGCTAAACCAGTAGGTGAAGTACTTACATTAGAAGCAATAGATCCGTTAAAAGCGACACATTTTCTTTCTCGTCGTGAATTGGGAATATTCAATGTCGGAGGCCCGGGCTGTGTAAAGGTGGGAGATACGGCTTTTGATTTGAATTACAAAGAGGCATTATATCTCGGAGCAGGTGAACGGACTGTTACATTTGAAAGTTTGGATGATAAGAATCCTGCAAAATTTTATTTCAATTCTGCTCCGGCACATAAAACTTATCCGGATAAAAAAGTAACGAAAGCTGATGCCGTAGTTGCGGAAATGGGCTCATTAGAAGGGTCTAATCATCGTAACATCAATAAGATGCTGGTATCTCAAGTATTGGAAACATGCCAGTTGCAAATGGGTATGACAGAATTGCAACCGGGTAGTGTCTGGAATACTATGCCTGCACATACTCATAGTCGCCGGATGGAAGCATATTTCTATTTTGAAGTTCCTGAAGGAAATGCGGTTTGCCATTTTATGGGAGAACCGACCGAAACTCGTCATATTTGGATGAAAGGAGATGAAGCTGTATTGTCGCCCGAATGGTCGATACACTCTGCTGCTGCGACTAGTAATTATACTTTCATTTGGGGTATGGGTGGTGAAAATCTGGATTATGGTGATCAGGATTTCTATAAAAATACAGATCTTAGATAAAACTTAAACACACTAACTTTATTAAATATGGTAAATTTCTCATTAGAAGGTAAGGTTGCACTTGTAACAGGCGCTTCTTACGGTATCGGTTTCGCTTTGGCTACTGCATTTGCACAAGCCGGTGCAAAAATCGTTTTTAACGATATTAAACCTGAGTTGGTTGAAAAAGGATTGGCAGCTTATGAAGCTGAAGGAATTAAAGCACATGGTTATGTTTGTGATGTAACAAATGAAGATCAGGTTAATGCTTTAGTTGCTCAAATAGAAAAAGAAGTCGGGGTTATCGATATCTTGGTAAATAATGCCGGTATTATCAAACGTATTCCTATGCACGAAATGTCTGCAGCGGATTTTCGCCAGGTGATTGATATCGACTTGAATGGTCCGTTTATCGTATCTAAAGCAGTGATTCCTTCTATGATAAAGAAAGGACATGGTAAAATTATCAATATTTGTTCGATGATGAGCGAATTGGGACGCGAAACCGTATCTGCTTATGCTGCAGCAAAAGGTGGTCTCAAAATGTTGACGAAGAATATTGCTTCAGAATACGGTGAATATAATATTCAGTGCAACGGCATAGGTCCGGGATATATTGCAACTCCCCAAACAGCTCCGTTACGGGAAAAACAGCCTGACGGTTCAAGACATCCGTTTGATTCTTTCATTGTCGCAAAAACACCAGCTGCCCGTTGGGGTACTCCGGAAGATTTGATGGGTCCGGCTGTATTTTTAGCTTCTGATGCATCTAATTTCGTTAATGGCCATATCCTTTATGTAGATGGTGGTATTTTGGCTTATATCGGAAAGCAACCCCAATAAAAAGCGGGGAATAAGATTATACCCTCTATCTCTATTTTGAGACAGAGGGTTGCTTTGTATATATAATAACCAATAAATTAAGATATGAAAAAGATTATTTTATTACTGTTTATTGCAATTATCGGATTCTCTTGCAGTGGAGGTAAGAGTGTCAAAATTTCTGTAAAGAATGACTCGGCGATAGATCGGGAAAATGAAATAGCTGAAATTTCTATGAGTAGCGTGACTGAGATGCTCGGATTATCCGATACGGCACAGTTCGTTATTTTGGATGCACAAGGAAAGCAACTGCCTTACCAATTGACTTATGATGGTAAATTGATCTTTCCGGTTACGGTAAAAGCTAATTCATCTGTTGAATATACTGTACAAGCCGGAATCCCTGAAAAATTTGATACTATAACTTGCGGAAGACAGTATCCCGAACGTGTAGATGATATTGCTTGGGAAAATGATAAAATCGCTTTCCGTACTTACGGACCGGCTCTTCAAGCTACTGGAGAAAGAGCATTCGGTTATGACATTTGGGTAAAATCGGTTGCAGAACCGGTTGTTGAAAAACGATATGAAGGAGAATTGAATCCTGAAACAAAAGCCCGTATCTCGGAATTGAAGAAAACAGATCCCAAAGCTGCTGATGAATTGTATAAATCTGTATCATATCATGTAGATCATGGAAACGGATTGGATTGTTATAAAGTAGGTCCTACTTTGGGTGGTGGAACTGCTGCGTTGATGGTAAACGATACGATTGTGTATCCGTATTGCTATAAAACGTTTGAAGTATTAGATAACGGTCCTTTGCGTTTTACGGTAAAACTGACATATAATCCGTTGATCGTAAATGGAGATTCAGTAGTAGAAACTCGTCTAATTTCATTGGATGCCGGCTCTCAGTTAAACAAAACTGTAGTGACTTATGATAATCTGAAAGAAACTACTCCCGTAGTCGCCGGAATAGTATTGCATGATCCTGAATCTTCGGCTCAATATAAAGTCTCGGCAGAAAAAGGATATGTTACTTATGCTGATCCGACCGATAATCCGAATAATAATAACGGAACAATATTTGTCGGAGCTATTTTGCCAACGGCCAAAGATGCAAAAGCCGTCTATTTTGAAGAAAAAGAGAAAAACGATTTGAGAGGTGGAGCTGACGGTCACGTGCTTGCTATTGCAGATTATACCCCTGGTTCGGAATTAGTCTATTATTGGGGAGCAGGATGGAGCAAGTATGGATTCGATACAATTGAAGATTGGAATGCATACATTGATGAAGAGGCTTCACTAAAGAGTGAACCGTTGACAGTATCTATCATAAAGTAAAATGCTAGTCGAGAATAGAAATAACGACTATGTTCGATTCTCTATTTTAATAGAATTTAAGCAGATGCGAAATTAGTATATATCTATACTTTACTTTGCGAGAGCCGGCCAATATTTACGTTATTGGGCCGGCTTTTTATTCAGATAGGCTCTAAGAACCAATCCGAATTTTGCTCGGGTCAGATTTTAGAGTTTCGTTTGAGGATATTTTCCTGTTTTTACAAGGAAGATAACTGGATATCCGACGAGTGAAAACAGAAGAAAAGACCTGACGAAAACGCAAAAATGACCTGATAATATTTTTTGTTGGAAAATTTGGACTGGCTCTTATTTAGTCAAAAAATATTTTTACGTTTGCAGCTATATTTAAACAATGTAATATATGAAGCGTGTCCGGCGTATTATAAGAAATATTATCGCATTCTTTTTTATTTCGACGATTCTTTCGGTTCTTTTATACCGTTTTGTTCCAGTATATATAACGCCTCTTATGTTGATCCGTTATGCACAAGGTATTATGGCCGGAGAAAAACCCCGTTTATACCATCGATGGGTTTCTTTAGAGGATATGAGCAGATGGTTGCCTCAAGCGGTAGTCGCCTCAGAAGATAATCTTTTTTTAGAACATTCAGGGTTTGATTTTCAGCAGATAAAGAAGGCGATAGAAGAAAATAAAACTCGAAAAAGAGCCAGAGGGGCAAGTACGATATCTCAACAAACCGCTAAAAATGTATTTCTATGGCCGGGGCATTCTTTTGTACGTAAAGGTTTGGAGGCTTATTTTACGTTTTTGATAGAACAGTTATGGGGAAAGAAACGGATTATGGAAGTGTATCTGAATTCTATCGAAATGGGCAAAAATATATATGGTGCGGAAGCTGTCGCAAAATATCATTTTGGAACTACAGCCCGAAAATTGACCCGATCACAGTGTGCTCTTATTGCGGCATCATTACCTAACCCGCTACATTTTGACTCATCTGCTCCATCTTTATATATGCAGAAAAGAAAACGTAAAATCTTGTGGCTGATGGATCAAATAGGTCCTGTGAAATTCTGATGTAAATTTTTATTTCTTGCAAATAGCTATTTTGTAAGATTATTTTTGTTCAAATTTGTAGAATAATAGGATTGTTCGCTTTTATTTTGTTATATTTGCGTTTCAAAATAGATGAGATATGTCAAAACAAAAAAATAACAGTACAAATGCAATATTACTGATGCATTGTCCAGATCAGCCGGGTATATTAGCGGTTGTAACAGATTTTATTAATGTAAACGGAGGAAATATCTTGTATCTCGACCAATATGTAGATCGGGAAAATCATGCATTTTTTATGCGGGTGGAATGGGATCTGACAAACTTTATTATTCCACAGAATAAAATAGAAGATTATTTCAATACATTATACGGACAAAAATATGATATGAGTTTTAATCTCTATTTTAGTGATCGCAAGCCTCGTATGGCCATATTTGTATCGAAGATGTCTCATTGTTTGTATGATATATTGGCGCGATATACAGCCGGAGAGTGGAATGTGGAGATTCCTGTCATTATCAGTAACCATCCTGATTTGGAAAGTGTAGCTAAAAGATTTGATATAGATTATCATGTATTTCCTATCAATAAGGACAATAAGATCGAACAAGAAGCAAAAGAGTTGGAACTGTTGAAAGAGTATGATATAGATTTTATCGTATTGGCACGATATATGCAGGTCGTTTCTTCTGATTTTATAATGCATTATCCCGATAAGATCATAAATATTCATCATTCGTTTCTCCCGGCATTTATGGGAGCTAAGCCTTATCATGCGGCTTTTGAGCGGGGAGTGAAGTTGATCGGAGCTACGAGTCATTATGTAACGACAGATCTTGATGCAGGCCCTATTATCGAACAAGATATCGTTCGTATTTCTCACAAGGATTCTATTGCTGATCTGGTCTATAAAGGTCAGGATCTCGAAAAAATAGTATTATCTCGAGCTGTAGAAAAGCATATTGATCGGAAAATATTGACTTATCGCAACAAAACCGTTGTTTTCAATTAAGGGAAAATGAAAGTTGCAATTGTAAAATATAATGCCGGTAATATTTATTCAGTAGATTGTGCTTTAAGAAGGGTCGGGGTAGAAGCAGAAATTACGGATAATAAGGAAATATTGATGTCTGCTGATAAAGTAATATTTCCGGGAGTAGGAGAGGCGGCGTCAACGATGCATTATTTGAAAAAAAATAATCTGGATTCTTTAATTAAAGATCTGAAGCAGCCGGTATTAGGCATTTGTATAGGAATGCAATTGATGTGTCGGCATTCGGAAGAAGGAGATGTTGACTGCCTGAATATATTTGATGTTGAAGTAAAGCGTTTTCATACTGAAAGCACAGAATATAAAATACCACACATGGGCTGGAATACGGTGAGAAACGTTGATATGCATATGTTTCCGCAACATATTGAAAACCAATATGTATATTTTGTTCATAGCTATTATGTTCCAGTATGTGAATATACCACTGCCGAGACAGAATATATTTTGCCTTTTAGTGCGGCTTTGCATAAAGATAATTTTTATGCTTCTCAGTTTCATATAGAAAAAAGCGGAGCTGTCGGAGAGGATATATTTAATCATTTTTTGTCATTATAAATTATAGAATGATATGATTGAATTAATACCGGCCATAGATATAATAGATGGTAAGTGCGTACGCTTGTCGCAAGGTGATTATGAGCGTATGACCACATATAATCATGATCCGTTGGAGGTTGCAAAAGAATTTCAGGATCATGGAATAAGACGATTGCATGTCGTCGATTTGGATGGAGCTAAGGCCCATCATATCGTGAATTATAAAGCTTTAGAACGCATTGCTTCTCGTACGTCGTTGATAATTGATTTTGGTGGTGGTATTAAATCTGACGGAGACTTGGAAATCGCTTTCGAATCAGGTGCTCAGATGGTAACCGGAGGCAGTATTGCTGTAAAAAATCCGGAGGTATTTTTGTCATGGCTTGAGAAATTCGGCTCGGATAAGATAATTCTTGGAGCTGATGCTAAAAAAGGGAAAATTGCAGTCGGAGGATGGAAGGAATCGTCAGATAAAGAACTTATCCCGTTTGTAAAAACGTATGTAGAATCCGGAGTAAAAAAAGTAATTACTACGGATATTTGTAAAGATGGAATGCTGAACGGGCCGTCTATCGATTTATATAAAAAGATGATGTCTGTAATTCCTGAGATTTATTTGATAGCAAGTGGTGGAGTTGCCTCTATCGAAGATATTGAGAAATTAGAGTTGGCCGGAGTTCCTGCCGTTATATTCGGGAAAGCCCTTTATGAAGGCCGTATAACGTTGAAGGAACTGTTACGTTTTTTATAAAAATAGATATGTTAGCAAAGCGAATAATTCCATGTTTGGATGTAAAAGACGGTAAAACTGTAAAGGGGGTAAATTTTATAAATTTCAGAGATGCAGGAGATCCGGTTGAATTGGGGCACGCATATAGCCGACAAGGTGCAGACGAGTTGGTTTATTTAGATATAACCGCTTCTTATGAAGGACGCAAGACATTTACGGAAATTGTCAAGAAGGTTGCAGCTAAGGTATCTATTCCTTTCACTGTTGGAGGCGGGATAAATGAAATAAATGATGTTGACCGTTTACTGAGTGCCGGTGCAGATAAAGTTTCAATAAACTCTTCTGCATTGAAGAATCCGAAATTAATTGAAGAAATTGCAAAAAATTTCGGTTCGCAAGTTTGTGTTGTTGCTATAGATGCTAACTTTGACAATAATTTATGGCGTTGTTATTTAAATGGAGGAAGAGTTCCGACAGATAAAGAGCTTTTTTCTTGGGCAAGAGAAGCACAGGAAAGAGGTGCAGGAGAGATACTGTTTACCAGTATGACTCATGATGGTGTAAAAGAGGGATATGCAAACGATGCGTTAGCCATGTTAAATTCGGTATTGAGTATCCCGGTGATAGCTTCAGGAGGGGCAGGGAAGAAAGAGCACTTTAAGGATGTTTTTCAGATAGGAAAGGCCGATGCTGCTCTTGCAGCAAGTGTATTTCATTTTGGAGAGATTTCTATTTCTGAACTTAAAGATTATTTAGATCGAGAAAATATTTGTGTAAGAAAATAACGTATTGAAATGAATATAGATTTTGCAAAAATGGGAGGTCTGGTTCCTGCAATTATACAGGATAGTTATACTTCTAAAGTTCTAATGCTGGGCTTTATGAATGAGGAAGCGTTAGCAAAGACCAAGGAATTAGGTAAAGTGACATTTTTCAGTCGTACTAAGAACCGTTTGTGGACAAAAGGGGAAGAAAGCGGTAATTTTTTATTAGTCGATTCGATAAAAGAAGATTGCGATAAAGACACGCTTCTTATCAAAGTCCGTCCGATAGGTCCGGTCTGTCATACTGGTAGCGATACATGTTTTGATGAAAAAAACGAGGAAGATATTATGTTTATTAAGTATCTTCAGGATTTTATAGATCGCCGGAAAAAAGAGATGCCGGAAGGTTCGTACACGACGTCTCTGTTTAACAAAGGAATAAACAGAATGGCGCAAAAAGTCGGAGAAGAGGCTGTGGAGACGGTAATCGAGGCAACGAACGGAACAGATGACCGACTTATTTATGAGGCTTCTGATCTAATTTATCATTTGATTGTATTATTGACTTCAAAAGGATATAGGATAGAAGATCTTGCCAGAGAATTGAAAAAACGGCATAAAGAATAGAACTATATGGAAGATGGATTATTGATACAATATGATCATGTCGAAATTTGTCGTAAGGAGCTTGTTGTTCTGAAAGATGTAAATTTTAAATTGTATTCAGGTGAGTTTGTCTATTTCATCGGTCGGGTAGGTACAGGGAAAAGTAGCTTACTGAAAACGATGTATGCTGAAATTCCGGTGGTTGAAGGAGAAGCTTCTGTCCTCGGATTTAATATGAAGTCTCTCCGAAAGAAGGATATACCTCAGTTAAGAAGAAAAATAGGTATTGTATTTCAGGATTTTCAGTTATTGACGGACAGGTCGGTAAAAGATAACCTTAATTTCGTCCTTCAAGCGACAGGCTGGAAAAATAAAGCAGAGATAACAGAGAGAGTCGAGCAAGTTTTGGTACAAGTCGGTATGCAAAATAAAGCGTACAAAATGCCGCATGAACTATCCGGAGGGGAACAACAGAGAATTGTTATAGCCAGAGCATTGTTGAATTCTCCGCAGATTATTTTGGCGGATGAACCGACGGGAAACCTCGACCCTCAGACCGGACAACAAATTGTATCGTTATTGCATTCTATTTGTGAGACGGGTACGGCTGTTATTATGACGACCCATAATCATCGATTGGTAGAAGAATTTCCCGGACGTTTATTGAAATGTGAGAATAAATGTTTATCTGAAGTCTCTCTTTAAGTATAGAATTGCTTATTATAGATAATATCTTATCTTTGCATTTCAGAAACTATATATATTGAAAATACAGGTATTTAAATATACGAACTATTAATTGAAAGAATAAAAAATGAAAGTCTTAAAGTTTGGTGGAACTTCTGTGGGCTCAGCACAAAGAATGAAAGATGTTGCCAAATTGATTTGTGACGGAGAGCAAAAGATTGTTGTTTTGTCTGCTATGTCCGGTACAACAAATACGCTTGTAGAAATTTCGGATTATTTATACAAAAAAAATCCGGACGGTGCTAACGAAATTATTAATGGCCTTGAGCATAAATATATGCAGGTAATTGATGAGTTGTATAGCACAGACGAGTATAAACAGAGGGCTACTGAAATTGTAAAATCTCACTTCGATTATATCCGTTCTTTTACAAAAGATCTTTTTACTCTTTTTGAAGAAAAAGTGATTTTGGCTCAAGGTGAGCTGATGTCAACGGCTATGGTGAATTTATACTTGAATGAGACTGGTGTAAAATCTGTACTGATTCCTGCTTTGGATTATATGCGGACAGATAAAAATGCTGAACCGGATCCCGTATATATTAAGACAAAACTGAAAGATTTATTATCTGTAAATCCTGATGCACCTATTTATATAACACAAGGCTATATTTGTCGGAACGCTTATGGTGAAATAGATAATTTACAGCGGGGAGGAAGTGACTATTCCGCTTCATTGATCGGTGCTGCTATTCAGGCTGACGAAATACAAATATGGACGGATATTGATGGCATGCACAATAATGATCCTCGATTCGTTAAAAATACTTCTCCGGTAAGATATTTACATTTTGAGGAAGCTGCGGAATTAGCATATTTCGGGGCGAAGATATTGCATCCTACATGTATTCTTCCTGCTAAGCTTAATAACATTCCTGTTCGTCTGTTGAATACGATGGAACCTGAAGCTCCGGGAACTTTGATTTACAATCAATCAGAGCCGGGGAAAATAAAAGCTGTAGCGGCAAAAGACGGTATTACAGCCATTAAGATCAAATCGGGGCGTATGCTTTTAGCTTACGGATTTTTACGTAAAGTCTTTGAAATTTTCGAAAGTTATCAGACAGCCATAGATATGGTGACTACTTCAGAGGTAGGTGTTTCTGTGACTATCGATAATACAAAACATTTAACCGAAATTCTGGATGATCTTAAAAAATTCGGGACTGTCACAGTTGATGAAGATATGGTCATTATTTGTGTAGTCGGAGATTTGGAATGGAATAATATCGGTTTCGAGTCAAATACGATGCAGGCAATGAAAGATATTCCGGTAAGAATGGTATCTTATGGAGGCAGCAATTACAATATTTCGTTTTTGATAAAATCAAAAGATAAGACTGCTGCATTGCAATCTTTAAGTAAATATTTGTTTGATAAATAATAAGAGAAGAACACGGACTACTTTTTATAAATAGTCCGTGTTCTTTTAAAAAACATTTGTGTTTATTATAGTAGAAAACAGGTTTAGAGATATTTTTACAAATTCTTAAAATCATCAAATATTAAAGATAAATATATGAAAGGTGTTTTCCCAATCGATAAGTTTAGAAATATAGAGACCCCTTTTTACTATTATGATACATCTTTACTGAGAAAGACATTAGATAAAATAAAACAGGAAACATCTCTGTATTCAAATTACCATGTTCATTATGCTGTAAAGGCAAATGCTAATAATCGCATACTTTCTATTATCAGAGAAACCGGATTCGGTGCGGATTGTGTGAGTGGAGGAGAAATAAAGGCTGCTTTGGAAGCTGGATTCCCAGCTCATAAAATCGTTTTTGCAGGGGTTGGTAAAGCTGATTGGGAGATTAAGTTGGGACTGGAGTCCGATATATATTGTTTTAACGTAGAATCTGTTCCGGAGTTGGATAATATTGATGCATTGGCTGCCTCATACGGCAAAACAGCATCGATAGCGTTACGTATCAATCCCAATATAGATGCACATACGCATCATTATATTACTACAGGGCTGAGTGAAAATAAGTTCGGAATAAGTTTGGTTCATTTAGATTCGGTACTTGATCATTTAGAGACATTGAAAAATGTCCGACTTATCGGATTGCATTTTCACATTGGTTCGCAGATTACCGATATGGATTCATTCAAGGGGCTTTGTATTCGAATTAATGAAATACAAGAACATCTGTACCAACGGATGATTATCGTAGATTCCATAAATGTCGGTGGCGGTTTAGGAGCCAATTATGAAGAACCGGACAAACAGTCTGTTCCGGATTTTAAAAGTTATTTTGAGGTTTTTCATAAACATCTCAAATTGAGGCCTAAACAGGAAGTCCATTTTGAATTAGGACGATCTGTCGTGTGTCAATGTGGTTCTTTGATTACAAAAGTCCTGTATGTGAAAGAGGGAGTAAACAAAAAATTTGTAATAACTGATGCCGGGATGACGGATTTGATTCGTCCCGCCTTATATCAAGCTTATCATAAAATAGAAAATATTACTTCAGATCAGTTGCCGGAAGAGTATGATGTCGTAGGTCCTATTTGTGAATCGTCTGATTGTTTTGGAAAAATGGTCTCATTAAATAAAACTCAACGAGGAGATTTATTGGCTATCCGTTCGGCAGGTGCATATGGTGAAATTATGGCTTCACAATATAATTGCAGAAAATTGCCTAAAGCTTATTATCAAGATAAAATATGATACTTTCGTAGGTCTCTTGACAAATAAAATAGAGAGGGCTTGTTTACACAAGCCCTCTCTATTTTATTATCGGATATTTTTATTTTTGTTTTGATTTGCTGATTTCTTCTTGTACTATGGCGTCCAAAACGGCAACAGTCGTCAAGTTTACAATATCTCTTGAAGAACTTTCGATATCCGTAAAATGTATAGGTTTGTTTAATCCCATTTGAATCGGTCCGATAGACTCTGCTAATCCCATTTCCAATAACATCTTATATGCCGAATTGGCTGAGCTTAAATTCGGGAAAATGAGTGTATTTACTTCTTTCCCTGCCAATTTGTTGAACGGGAATGTTTTATCTCGCAGGGTTGTATTAAGAGCAAAATTGATTTGCATTTCTCCGTCAATTGCCAATTCAGGATAATTTTCCTGCATTTCTCTGACCGCTTCATGCACTTGTACCGGACTACCGGTATTGTCAGCGCCGAAATTAGAATAAGATACCATTGCCATAACAGGCTCGTGGGCAAAGAATTTTACGGCATGACGGGCTAAGCGGGCAATATCTACTAATGTCTCTGAGTCGGGATGGCGGTTGATGAGTGTATCGGCAAGGAAATAAGTTCCTTTTTTGGTATTCATGATATGCATTGCTCCGAAATGTTTATGACCTTCCCGAATACCGATAACATCTTTTGCAATTTGTATGGTTTCGGTATATTTGGTATAAGTTCCGGTAATAAATGCATCGGCATCGCCTACTTCTACCATCATCATTCCAAAATAGTTGCGGTCGAACATTTTTTCTCGAGCTTCGTCTAAAGTGATACCCTCTCTTTGACGTTTCTGTGCTAATATTTTTGCATATTTTTCACGACGTTCCGTTTCTTCGCCACTTCGTAAATTTACGATTTCAAGGCCATCGAGATTTAAACCGTTTTGTTCGGCTACACTATGTATATAGTCGGTATTCCCCAGTAAGATCGGGAAACAGATGCCTTCTTGATAAGCAGTAACGGCAGCCGAAAGCATATTGGCGTGATTGGCTTCGGCAAATACGACACGTTTTGGATTCTGAACAGCCATTTCGGTGAACCGACGTATCATTTTATTATCATATCCCATTAGAGCTCTCAATTTACTTTCATAAGCATCCCAATCGGTTATTATTGGAGCTGCAGCGCCAGATTCGATTGCTGCTTTTGCAACTGCCGGAGCAACGGTCGTGAGTAAACGGGGATCGAGAGGTTTGGGAATAATATATTCCGGGCCGAAACTTATTCGTTTCAGATTATATGCTGCATTAACGACATCAGGAACAGGTTTTTTAGCTAATCCTGCAATGGCATAAACTGCCGCTAATTTCATTGCTTCATTAATACAAGTTGCTCTTACATCGAGAGCTCCTCTGAATATGTAAGGGAATCCGAGAACGTTGTTGATTTGATTTGGATAGTCTGATCGACCTGTCGCAAAAATTAAATCAGGACGAGAAGATTTGGCTTTATCATATGCAATTTCCGGATTTGGATTGGCTAATGCAAAAACGATTGGTTTCTCGTTCATGGAACGAATCATTTCAACGCTTAATACGTCTGCTTTAGAAAGTCCGAGGAACACGTCCGCACCCCGCATAGCTTCTTCTAAGGTATCAATATCCCGATCTGTGATAAATTGTTTTTTCGATTCGTTCAGGTCGGTACGCTTTTGGTTTATCACTCCACGACTGTCAACCATTACGATATTTTCTTTTTTCGCACCCAACATCATGTATAATTTTGTACATGAACTGGCTGAAGCTCCGGCTCCGTTAACGACGATCTTTACGTTTTCGATTTTTTTACCCTGTATTTCGAGTGCATTTAACAATCCAGCTCCGGATATAATAGCTGTACCGTGTTGATCATCATGCATTACGGGTATGGATAGTTCAGCTTTCAACCGATTTTCGATCTCGAAACATTCGGGAGCTTTTATGTCTTCAAGATTAATTCCTCCGAATGTTGGGGCAATGGCTTTTACGGCTTGGATAAATTTTTCAGGATCTTTTTCGTTTACTTCGATGTCAAAAACATCTATCCCGGCAAATATTTTGAACAGAAGACCTTTTCCTTCCATTACCGGTTTTCCTGCTAATGCACCGATATCACCTAATCCTAACACTGCCGTTCCATTTGATATAACAGCGACCAAATTGCCTTTAGATGTATATTCGTATGCTTTTTGTGGATCTTTCTCTATTTCGAGGCATGGTTCGGCCACACCGGGAGAATAAGCGAGTGATAAATCCATTTGTGTGCTGTATGGTTTAGTGGGAACAACTTCTATTTTCCCGGGTTTGCCCTGACTATGATATAAAAGGGCTGCTTCTTTCGTTACTTTTGACATATGCTGTAAATTATATATGTAATGTAAATAGAATATTAATTCAATATTTATCAAAATTTTCCATGCAAATCTAATAATTTATATTTATCCCGAAAATAAAAAATACAAACTATAACATTGTTAAATAATGTGTTCATTTTGAGATCGCCTTATTTACATTAATTAACTGTATTGAAAAATGGATTATTTAGAAAACTTTATGTGTTTTATAAGTTTTCTTTTATCTTTGTCAAATATAAAAGAGTGATTAAGCTTTTTATTCAAAAAATTTAGACAAGCTATTAAGTAGACTCTAAAAGAAAAAGGCCGTATGAATAAAGAATTGAGAAACAGAATTATTGATAAAGCTGCGGTTTTGTTCACCAGACATGGGATTAAATCTGTGACTATGGATTATATCGCCAGTCAGATGGGAATCTCGAAACGTACGCTTTATGAAAACTTTAAAGATAAGGATCAGTTATTGTTAGAATGTATTTTGTATATTCAGAAAGAGACAGAAGATGAGGCTGAAGAGATTTATAAAACTGCCGAAAATTCGTTAGATCTGTTGTTAAAGGTTTTTCAAAGCACATGGCGTAAAATGCAAAATGTGAATAGAAATTATTTTAGTGATGTAAAGCGCTATCATCCGTCTATCGCACAAGTTCTGGATAATAATAGAGATCAAAGAGCCGGATATATGGCTTCATTAATGGAACAAGGCAAACGAGAAGGTTTGATTCGTGAAAATTTGAAGTCGCAAATAGCTTCTTTTTTATTGATGGCGCAATTTGATTTTCTTTTTAATTCAGATGAAGTATTTGCCTCGCATTATTCGTTTATAGATGTTTATGAAACGATTTTCATGAACTTTATTCGTGGTATTGCGACTTCAAAAGGAATTATGTTTATCGATGAGTTTGTCGATAGAACAGAGAATGCATAAAGATAAATTTATTAGAACCCGAATAAGTATGAAAAAAGATATATATTTAAGACAGGTCGGGATGACTTTGTTGTTAACATTTGCGATTGTATATAAAGCCGGAGCTCAGGAGCAGTCTCGGTCTTTGACTTTAGATTTGGATAAGGCTATCGAAATTGCTTTAAGCGAAAACCCGACAATAAAAGTAGCCGATATAGAGATCACCAGAAAAGATTATTCTCGTAAGGGGGCTATCGGAAACTTATTTCCTACGATTACGGCATCCGGAGACTATTCTCGAACATTGAAAAAACAAGTTATGTATATGGACATGGATATTCCGGGAATGGATAATGGTATGAAAGTCGGGCAGGATAACTCTTATTCTATGGGATTTAATTTTCAGTTACCGATTGTTGCTCCTACGTTTTGGAAAAATATACAACTCTCGAAAGCTGATATAGAACAGACTTTAGAAAGTGCTCGGGCTTCGCGGTTATCTTTAGTAGATTAGGTAAAGAAGGCATACTATAATGTTATGATGAGTGAAGATTCATATCAAGTTTTGAAAGAGAGTTATGATAATGCCTGCCTAAATGCAAAGGATTTTAGAAATAAATATGAACATGGTATCGCTTCGGAATACGATGTTTTGCGCGCTGAGGTTCAGGTACGGACTTTAGAACCCGGATTATTACAAGCCGAGAATGGGGTGAAATTATCTAAGGTAAACTTGAAGGTTCTTTTGGGATTGGACATGAATATTGAGGTTACTCCTGCAAATAAGCTGTCAGATTATGAGGCTGATATGTATGAACAAGCGTTGAATATCGATACCTCTTTACAAAATAACACAAATTTAAAACAACTCGATTTGCAAGCGGATTATTTAAAGAAAGCATTGGTTGTACAGAAGATGTCATGGTATCCGACTTTAACAGCGACCGATTTATATAATTGGACTTCTATGAGTAATGGGCCTATATTTAAAGATTTTCGCTGGAATCCGTATTCAATGATCGGTTTAACCTTATCAATCCCGATTTTTCAAGGAGGCAGCCGTGTTCGGTATGATTTCTATGGCTGTAGGAACTGGCGAAGGCTCAGAGATGTGGCGTTCTATGGGTATGACAGTTGCTTGAGGATTATCTGTGTCAACGTTGATTACGCTGGTGATCGTACCTGTTGTATATTGCATATTTGCTAAAAACGGAGTATTGCGAAAACGACGTAAATTAGCGGCAGAATTGAAAGGATTAGAGAAACTGTAATTATATATTCTTTCAGGGAATCTGTTATTTCCTGAAATTTAAAATGTAAATAGCTAACTTATGAAAGCAGTATTTATAGCCTTTGATCAGGCTCATTTAGAGATGATTCAGAGTATTTTAGATCATCATAATTGTTGAGGGTTTTCATATTGGGAAAATATTCAAGGGAGAGGTTCTGTAAAAGGTGAACCACATTATGGTAGTCATGCTTGGCCAAGTATGAATTCGGCGATATTGACCATGGTTGAAGACCAGCAAGTCGATGGTTCTCAATAACTTAGATAAACAAAAGGAAGCTTTAGGGCTTAGAGCTTTTGTCTGGAATATAGAACAAAGTATATAAACAAGTTATGGCCGAAAAAGCAAATGTTATTGTCAAATTTATGTTGAGTGCTCGAAAAAGGAGAGGTATCTGTTTTTTTTCGGCCACTATATTTATTATTACAATATTTTTATTTTTCTTATCTGTTATTTTATATGGACAGCATTTGCCGGGACGTCGTTTGGCGTTACTATTCGCATTGATGGGAATCTTGCTATTCTTTTTTTCTTTGTGGGCTATTTATAGTTTACGGAAAGATGGATATGTAGGGATGATTATATCGGATGAGGGAATTACTGATCTTTCTACCGGTTATAGGATTGGTACGGTACTCTGGAATGATGTGACGAAAATTAAGGTTATGGACGATCTTGAGAATCTGAATTATAAATATGTCGTTTTGGTAGTAAAAAATCCCAATCAATATATAATGCAAGAACCCATAGCAATAAAAAACGATCTTTAATGCTGAAGCTCCATCAATATGGCTCTCCTATATGTTTTTCGATACGGGCATTGGATTGTTCTTTTAAGGAATTGTATGCGGTAATAACATCTCGATATCAGGCTATAAGAGGAGTGAATGCGGTCATTGTATCGGATTGATTACAAATCAAATAAAAAAGGGGTTGTCCAAAAAGGCAAAACGGAATTGGTAAAAGTTATAGATTGTAACAAAACAAATAAAAAGAGTGCCACTTTACACCTAATTTTCATAGGCAAAAGTGGCACTCTTTTTTATAATCGAAGCCTATCAGTTCTAAATTGAAAGTTTAAATTTGAACTTTCCAACTTTTTGGACAGCCCCTTTTTTATAAAGGAAGTTCTTCACATTCTTTTATCCATATTGTACTGTTTGCATCACTCGGCATTTTCCAGTCACCTCTGGGCGAAAGGCTCACCGAACCGACTTTTGGACCGTCGGGAAGGCATGAGCGTTTAAACTGTTGGTTGAAAAAGCGTTTAAAAAAGATCGTTAACCATTTTTGTATCGTACTTGTATCATACTTTCCTTTGAAAGCTTGTCGGGCTAAGACGTAAATTTTGGCGGGACGGAATCCGAACCGTAAAAAATAATATAAAAAGAAATCATGCAATTCATAAGGTCCTACCAAATCTTCGGTTTTTTGTTTGATATTACCGTGCTCATCTCCCGGAATTAATTCCGGACTGATGGGAGTATTGACGATGTCTAATAATGTATGTTTCGTTTCGGCAGATATTTCTTGAGATGCAGCCCATTCGACAAGATAACGCACAAGAGTTTTAGGAATACTTCCGTTTACTCCATACATCGACATGTGGTCTCCATTATATGTAGCCCATCCTAAAGCCAATTCGGATAAATCTCCCGTGCCGATAACCAATCCGTTATTTTGATTGGCGATATCCATAAGAATTTGAGTCCTTTCTCTTGCTTGAGAGTTTTCATAAGTAATATCATGAATATTGATATCATGATTTATATCTTTAAAATGTTGTGTACATGCCTCTTTGATGCTGATTTCCCGTATTGTCACGCCGAGCAGTTTCATTAGTTCTTTAGCATTATGGTAGGTTCGGTCGGTAGTACCGAAGCCGGGCATGGTAACACCGACGATTTGTTCGCGGTTTAGTTTTAGTCGATCGAATGTTTTTACACAAACTAAAAGTGCGAGTGTCGAATCAAGTCCTCCCGATATACCGATAACTACAGATTGTGCGTGTGTATGGATAATACGTTTTGCTAAACCGGTTATTTGTATATTGAAAATTTCTTCGCACCGATCAAACAAAAGTTTATTTTCGGACGGGATGAATGGATGAGGTGTTATGGTCCTTTTCAATTCTGTTAATTCGTATGTCGGAAGATGGAAATCTATATTCCGGTATTTTTCTGTAGAATACATCGAGCAACTATTATACCCTGAATTTATTCTTCGGTCAAAAAGTAAACGGTCTATATCGATTTCTGAAATAATTAACTGTTTTTCAGAAATAAACCTCTGACCTTCAGCGAGAATTGTTCCGTTTTCTGCAATTATTCCATTTCCTGCAAAAACGAGATCAGTCGATGACTCTCCGCTTCCGGCAGATGCGTATATATAAGCGGCATTACAACGAGCTGATTGCTGTCGTATAAGTTCTTCTCTGTAAATTTGTTTCCCGATTAATTCATTGCTGGCCGATAAGTTTAACAATATATTAGCTCCATTTAAAGCTTGTAATGAACTGGGGGGAACAGTAACCCACAAATCCTCACAAATTTCTGTACCGATAACGACTTCTCCTGACCGGAACAGTAAATCCGTACCGAACGGAACATCTTGTCCACATAGACTTATAGAGGTTTGTCGATTATCCATAGAAGACGCAAACCATCGCTTTTCATAAAACTCTTTGTAATTAGGTAAAAATGTTTTCGGAATGACCCCCAATATTTTTCCTCCTTGGAATGCGATAGCGGCATTGAATATTTGATTACCATTGGTAACAGGAGCGCCGACGACGCACAGAAGTTTTTCATCACTTGTTTTGTCGATTAGTTTCTTTAAAGCTTTTTCTGCGCTTTCTATTAATAACTGTTGAGTGAATAAATCTCCACAGGTGTAAGAAGTAATACATAATTCCGGGAAAACGATTATTTCTATATGTTTTTGTCCGGCTTCTCGTATTAATTTTTCAATTTCAATTGTATTGTAAATGCAGTCGGCGACTTTTGTTTTTGGAATAGCTGCTGCAACTTTTACGAATCCGTAGGTCATGATTTGCTCGAATTAGGGTTATTTTTGCAAAAGTATGAATTTTATGTAGCCTATGGCGGTTTGGAATAAAAAAATATTTCGTAGATTTTTATCTTGAAATATGAATATGTACTTTTGTAAAAAACAAAATATATACAAATGAAAAAAGTCATTTATGTAGCACTTCTGTGCTTTTGTGCTCAATCAGGCTTTTCAGCACATACGTTTGATTTAAAGTCTATCGTATCCGGAGAATATCAAACGAAGCGAGTTCCTGCATTTTTACCTATGAATGACGGAGAACACTATACTCAAAGATCGAAAGATAAAACCATGATTATAAAGTATAGTTATAAAACCGGACAGGCTGTGGACACATTATTTAATGTAGCTTCGGCAAGAGAATGTCCTTTTAAAACTTTCGACGGCTATTCAATGAGTGCAGATGAAAAAAAAATATTGTTATATGCCGATGCAGAGCCTGTTTATCGTCGTTCTTTCAAGGCTGTATATTATACCTTTGAAATAAGAAGGAATTTGGTAAAGCCTCTTTCTGATAAACCGGGAAAACAACAGATTGCGACATTCTCACCTAATGGAAGAATGGTTGCATTTGTGAGAGATAATAATATTTATTTGAAAAAGTTGGATTATGGAACTGAGTCTGCAATTACTTCTGACGGAGTAAAGAATAAAATATTGAACGGAATTCCTGATTGGGTTTATGAAGAAGAGTTTTCTGTTGTCAGCACTTTGTCATGGTCTCCCGATAACACTACATTAGCATTTGTAAAGACAGATGAAACGGATGTTCCGGAATATTCAATACAGATGTTTGAAGGGGAATGTCCGAGTCTGACTCCTTATGCGTATTATCCCGGAGAATTTGTGTATAAATACCCGGTTGCCGGAACAAAGAATAGTAAAGTCGCTGTTTTTACTTATACAGTAGAGACTCGTGCAGTAAAAAAAATGAATGTACCTGTTGATGGAGACAGTTATATACCGCGTATTCGGTTTACGCAAAATCCGGATCAATTGGCCGTGATGACCTTTAATAGGAATCAAAATGACTTTAGAATGTTTCTGACAAATCCGAAATCAGGAGTGAGTAAATTATTGATTCAGGATAAAAATGAAACATGGATAGATCCGGATATTATGGATTACATTACTTTTTATCCTTCCGGTTTTATTTTTGCATCAGAAAAAAGCGGATTCAGACATCTTTATCATTACAATATGTCTGGTACTCTTATTCGACAAATTACCCGGGGAAATTGGGACGTGACAGCGTATTACGGACAAGATGCCAAGGGGTATTATTATTATGAATCTGCTGCTGAAAGTCCTTTATGTAGAGCTGTTTATCGTGTTGACAACAAAGGAAATATTGTAAAAATATCGACACAAAAGGGGTATAATCAAGCCCATTTTAATCCGGCCTGCACCTATTTTGTAAATGAATATAGCAATGCGGTAACTCCGCCGGTTGTGACAGTACATAATTCTCAAGGTAAACAATTGCGTATTATCGAAGAAAATTCGAAATTGAAAAATCTGCCGTTTTCTCGGAAAGAATTTTTTACTTTTAAGAATGAGTCAGGAGAAATATTAAATGGCTATATAATGAAACCGGAAAATTTTATCTCCGGGAAAAAATATCCTGTTGTGATGGTGCAATATAGCGGACCGGGTTCTCAAATGGTTTTGGATAAATGGGCTGCAATAGACTGGACTCAATATTTGACGGATAACGGTTATATTGTTGCGTGTGTGGACGGTAGAGGTACAGGGGGTAGAGGTACAGCTTTTTCTCGTTCTATATATTGTAAAATGGGAATTTTAGAAGCTCAAGATCAGATAGCAGCAGCCCGTTATTTGGGATCGTTGGGATATGTAGACTCAAGTAATATTGCTATCTGGGGCTGGAGCTTCGGTGGATATACGACATTGATGTCGATGTCAATGAGTTCAGGAGTGTTTAAGTCGGGAGTAGCTATTGCTCCGGTAACCGATTGGCGTTATTATGATACGGTATATACTGAACGTTATATGCGTACTCCTCAAGAGAATAACGATGGTTATATACAGACTTCTCCATTAAAAAAGGCCGCAGATCTTGATGGAAAGTTATTGATTATTTCCGGTACTGCGGATGATAATGTTCATTATCTTAATACATTGCAATATAGCGAAGCTTTGGTACAAGCGAATAAACAGTTCGAAATGCAGATTTATACAAACCGTAATCATAGTATTTACGGGTGCAATACCCGATATCATCTTTATACTCGAGTATATGATTTTTTGCAAAGAAATTTGAAATAAGAGTAGAGTTCTAAATTAAAAAAACAGACTGGATAATTATGCATCCAGTCTGTTTTTTTGTTATTATATTATACAAAAAATAAAATTGTTCGCTATTTTGTTTAAATCTGGATATTAGTATTTTAGGAGATCAAATGTTAATCTGCCGGATTATGTTGCATATTACATAAAAATACTGCATCTTAGCTTCGAGTTTAGCCTATAAGGATGTATAACAATTATGCTTCTTCTTCCTTGATTAGGTTAGGAGAAATAAAATTCTTCATTCGCTGTAAAAGTGCTATTCTATATGTTAACTTGATAAGAATGATTTAGAGAAAGGTTGTTTAATAAATAATTTTATCCTCATTTCCGCAACTCTTTTATCCTCTCATGACACGACAGTTTTTTTGCGAT
>NZ_CEVCIF010000018.1:0-62284 GCF_982245605.1 Coprobacter fastidiosus
AAATCTGTAGACTTTTTTATTCCTCTATCTCAGACACACTTTGGGGAACAGTATCTCTTTATTCGAAATAATTATTCCCGAACAAGCATTTCTTACAACTCCCGATATTGTTTTACCATTCCATTTCAACGTAAAACCTTTCATAATAACCCCCGTTCTTTTATTAACGATTCTAACCGATAAAATTGTTCTAATTTCGAAATAGGCCGTTCTACATCTTTCTTTTTCGTCTCTACCGGCTCTGTCATTTGGTCGGTTTCAACAACTTCAAATTCAAAAGTATCGCCCAACTCTATGGGAACTATCGGATACCAGACCCGACCGAGCTGTTCATCATAATCGACACTACCCGCATAAAAAAATGACTTTCCCCGAACATCATGCATATCGACAACTAACAAATCACCATCTTTAACAGCGGCAATCGTATTTTTTCCTTTATAGTTAATTTTTAAACCTTTCATATGCTAATAATCAACAAGTAACAATATTCAGAAAATTTTCAAGCACCGAATACATACAATCCTTTCTCACAAAATTTTATATCAACCCTTCATCCATAAGTTCTTGTTTCATCCGATGATATGATTCCAACAGCTTAAACTCATCGACAACATCGATAAACTCTGCAAATGCAGAAATTTCCGACTCATCTATATCCGTATATTTTATTGAAAGCCGATCTCCGGCTTCAAGAGTTTTCGTACACCATACACAAGAATGTGCCAGTTTATCCATACCACCAAACTCTAATCTAAAGGTATTATTCTTTCCCGTAATAGTTATAGTGGAACATCCGTCCATTGCCCCAGCAAATACCTCACCATTCAATTTTAATATAAAGCCGTTCATAGCAATCCCCTTTTCTTTAATAACGCCTCCAACTTATAGAAACTCTCCAACTTTGAAATCGGAGATTTAATATTTGCTATATCGGTCATAATCGCAGATTCCGTCATACCATCTGACTCAATTACCTTAATATCGACTACATCATCCGGTTTTATCGGTTCATTTGAGAACCAAACCTTTCTGCGTTTCTTATCACGATCTGTACTTCCCGCATAAATAAAAGCCTGTTCTTTACTATCATTAATAAGAATAACTATCGACTCTTCATTTTTAGCAGAAATTGTTGTGGTCACTCCACGATAATTAATTTCAAAACTTTTCATTTTCACTCTATTTTGCCTGTTTATTCACCGCTCTATAATTTATTTATGTTTAGCGTAAGGAGTCGATATACAAGTCACATTAAAAAAAATCGTGATAGTATTATCTTCTTTTAGATCAGAATCATAATAACTCCATAATTCATTATCCCGAAATTATACCTCCAATGCGAACAGAAACTTCTCTTTTTTTCATTCCGAACTGTAACCATTTCACCATAAGTATTATAAAGCATCGAACTATCTATAAAGTCATATCAGATTCTCTTCTTTTAGAATCTCCTCTAATTTTCTAAATTCCTCAATTCCAATCAACATCAGCTTTCTGTTTATCTATCATTTCGATATACAAAGGATCGATCTGACAAGTATCTTTATAATTATCAGCGGTAATCGGGATAGAAGCCTCATCAAATTCAGCCACTTCGACATCAAGTTCAATCCCGTCTTTCTGCAATTGAAACGAACTTATGTAAGGCTGCCCACTACTCCCCTCAAGAATAAACTCATTTCTTACCAACGTCACGTTCAACGTAGCATCAGATTCAGAAGAACCGACTTTAAAATTTCGGCCTAAATATTTAACAATAAATCCTATCATCTTTCACTCTTTCCTTCCAATTCTTTTTTAAGAGTATAATATCTCTCTATCAATTCCGCCCTATTGATCGGATAGCGTTCTAATAAAGGATATATCTCCTCATCAACCTTCGTTACCCGTATTTTTATTTTATCTCCCAATTTAAGTTTTCGCTTATGCCATCGAAGGTGATACGACTTCGAATCTATTCCATCTATACACATAATGTCATATCCATGTCCTATATTCATCATTACATGCACCAAATTATCAGAAATTACAGAAATCTCTTCCTCACCATTAATTACAATCCTGAACCCTAACATATTTATACACTTTGCAAAACATTTGATAATCTTAGAACCTATTTAAATTTTTCCGATAAAATCGTCTTTTTAAACTTTTTAGGACTTCCTCTCGAACTGTTTTCTCATTCTTGTACCTAACATTCTTGAAAACATCTCTAAAAAAGATCTTATGCAAAATTTAAACAGATTTTTAAAATGCCGATAATCACCAAGTGATAATATCTATAAATTTATAAAAAGAATACATAGATACTAAAACAGCTATTCTGTTTTATTTTTATTTAACAATAAAACCTTAAAGATATTGCATTATCCAACGCAATCAATAAAATACAGAAGACTACAAATAGAGCTGATAAAAAGAAAAGATTTTCAAATGACTTTCAAATGATTATTCAAATTTTATAACAACGATATTCATAAAATCCTTTACCGTTTTCGGCAATTCCCGAATTCCATTTCTGCATACCGCATTTTTCACATAAACGAACAGAGGCCTTATTGGAAGCATACATGCGGGCAAGTACACATTTTGCTTTTAATGAAGCAAATGCATAATTTATCAATCCTCGGCATATTTCCGTTCCATACCCTTTCCCCCAATAAACAGAATCTAAAATATACCCTAACTCAAAAATTCTATTTTCCCGATCGAAAGAAAACAATCCGGCCTCACCGATAACCTCACCCGAATCTTTAAGCTCAACTATAAAAATACCGTATCCATAAGAATAGCTTTTGTTTATCCGGGAATATTTATCCCTAAGCTCGAATATTGTCCAATCATACCTACCGTCAGAAATATACCTCATATTTTTTTCTTGCGTATAAATAGAGAACATAATATCCATATCTCCCTCTACCATATCCCTGACAACCGCCCGATCTGTTTCAAATCTGACCATGAGAAAATTATCAATGAGTATCCCGAACAATAAGGTCTTTCATACCCGGAGTCATTTTAACTTGCGTATTTACAGAATCGACTGCATAAATAAAATAAGCATTCAATTGCAACTTTTCTGCTAATTGCAGGCTTTTATCAATCCCCATAACCATGAAAGCCGTAGCATAAGCATCGGCTGTCATGCAATCGGGCGCAATCACCGTAGCGCTGAGTAAAGAATGCTGCACAGGATATCCGCTGACCGGATCTATCGTATGGGCTACTCTTTTACCGTTTTCATATCTGAAATTACGATAATTACCCGAAGTAGCCATCGCCCCGTCGCAAATCGCCACAATCTCTTCTATTTCACCCATTACACTTTCACTATCTTCTTCAGGCTTATTGATTCCCACCTGCCAGCACTCGCCTTTGGGATTACGCCCTTTGCCGACCAACTCGCCTCCGATTTCTACCAAGAAATTCTCGATGCCTTTCGACTCTAAAAGTTCAGCAACGACATCAACGGCATACCCCTTGGCTATTGCCGAGAAATTAAGCGACATGCGCGGATCTTGTTTTATCACCTTCCCGTTATCTAAAGATATCTTATCCATCCCGACAAATTGAAGCAGACTGTCTATATCGTGCGATGATAACGAATACCCTTGTTTAAATCCGAATCCCCAAGCATTGATCAAAGGCGACACCGTAGGATCGAAAGCTCCGTCCGTCTGCGTCCAGATTTCCCGAGAACGGCTGAAAACATTGACAAACCATTCATTCAGCACTACGGTAGAATCATTTTCATTTACCCGAGTTATGACCGATGTTTTATTAAACGGGGAGAGCGTCGCATCGAAAAGATGCAGCTCATCTTCTATTTCTGCTTGCAAATCAGAATCATACTGATAAGTTATATGATAAATCGTATTGAAGATAATTCCTTCATTCTGTTGATAAACGGCTTCTTTTGTCTGTTTTGTTTCCCGATATATTGTCACTATGGCAAAAACGATAAGAAACAATATGCATGCAACCAATCCTCTCTTATTCTTCATTCGATAAATTATTTATCCGGCAGAAAACCGGCAAAAAGATACTTTTACTGAAAAAATAAATGCTCTATTAAAATTTTAGTTCCGATCAAAATCAAAATAACTCCGCCCAGCATTTCTGCTCTATGTTTCAACCGTCTTCCACAATATCTGCCCAAATAAAGGGCTATCATAGAACAGGCAAAAGTAACTCCGATAATAATAGCCGTAGGCGTAAGCATATTCATGCTCAAAAATGCAAACGATACCCCGACTGCCAATGCATCGATACTCGTCGCAACCGACAAACCGAGCAAAGTTTTTGTCTTTGCAGGATTAAAACAACAAGGAGTCTCTTCGTCTTTAGAACGCCCCTCACGAATCATATTTATCCCGAGTATGAGCAGCACCCCGAAAGCGACCCAATGATCATAATCTTGTATATATTTTTGAAACTCTCGCCCAATAAACCAACCTATCAAAGGCATAGCCCCCTGAAATAAAGCTAAAAAAGAAGCTATTTTTAATGCCGAAGATGTCCGGAAAGGCTTTAACACCACCCCTGAAGTCACCGATACGGCAAAACTGTCCATCGAAAGTCCGATTGCCAATATTAGTAATTCAAAAATACTCATCCGTTCATTTTTTGTTTAAATGTTCCCGGGCATATTGCATCACATTTGCAGGAGGCCGTTGATTTTTTAATTCCTCCGCCATATAATTCATATAAGGCATGACATGCGCATAATATTTTTGTAATCCGGCACAAAGATAGTTCAATCCCGGCTCTCCTGTTACAGTTTTCGAAATCCTGTTTTTAGGACATTCTCCGTTACATAAATTCAAGAAACGACATTCACGACACTGCCGGGGCAAAGTATTTCGTTTGGCATTGCCAAATGCCATTTGTTCAGGAGACAACATCATACTTACCAAAGTATCTGTTTTTATATTCCCTCGCTTATATTCGGGAAAAACAAAATGATCGCAAGCATACACGTCGCCGTTATACTCCATAGCTGCCGCATGTCCGCAAGTCTTCCCGTAAATGCAAACTCCCGGAGCTGCTCCGACAACGCCCGCTAACGTGGCATCGAACATCTGTACAAAATAACGTCCGACATCATTGCAAACCCATTCATCGAAAATGTCACAATAAAACTGGCCGTAATCCAGCGGATCAACACACCAAGGAGGCATTTCCGTATCCGGAAATTCGCCCGGAGGAAGCAATTCCAGCCCATCGGGACGATCTCCCCAACGCTCTACAATAGGAGAAAATTGCATATAACAGCTTCCTATTTCTTTAAAAAAACGATACGTTTCCAGTGCATAATGAGCATTATAATCATTGACGACCGACAAAGTGTTAAATTCGACTTGGTGCTTCTGCAACAGTTCGATTCCTTTCATCACCCGGGCAAAAGAACCTCTTCCTCCTTTATCTTTACGATAACGGTCATGCACATGTTCGGGTCCATCGATAGAAATACCGACAAGAAAATTATTCTCTTTAAAGAAACGACACCACTCATCATTGAGCAGAATTCCATTGGTTTGTATCGAGTTAGCGATAGGACGACCTTTTGCATAACGTTTTTGCAGAGCAACTGCCTTTCGGAAAAAATCGAGACCTCTCAACAACGTTTCACCACCGTGCCATGTAAACAAAACTTCAGGTGTAGCCTGACAATTGATATATTCCTCCGTAAATTTTTCCAGCATTTCATCTGTCATCCGATTAGACCGTTGTCCCCGATAAAGTTCTCCTTTCTCCAAATAGTAACAATAACTGCAATCGAGATTACACATCGCTCCTACCGGTTTTGCCATAACATATATCGGATAATCCAAAGGATTATACGCAATTGTTTTTCCCATGTAGATTCCTCTTCTTTGAAAGGCCAAAGATACTAATTTGTCCCGACATTAATAGAAATCCGGATTCAAAACAAAGAATATCTGCAAATTTTATTTCTGACGTGCAAAATAATTGAACCGATAACTGAACTGCAACATAAAATAACGAGGCTGGGTACTATAAGCTATATCCTCGATATAATTAGACCGAACGACACGAGATACGGATATTCTCTGATTCAACAGATCAAATCCTTTCAAACTGATCGTTCCTTGTTTCTTTTTAAATACCGACACATTGAATTGTGCTCCCAAAAGATGTTGCGGACGATCAAATCCATCTGTATACCCGGTTTTAAAATTATAGTCATAATCAAGCGATAACGTAATATCTTTAGGAAAACGTATCTCGACATTTCCGCCATTGCTTATATCGAATGCGTTGACATTCATATTCGACTGAAGCGAATACTTTGCCGTATTATATCGTATAAGACTTTTTATCCCTACTTCCAGCCACTCATTCGTATAGGTAACACGCAAACGCTCATACAACCGCATTTCATTGCTGATGCTTTTTTCTCCCAACACATCCTTATCCGATAAAAAACTTATGCCACGACTATAATTTCCGGTCGTATAAGAACTCAATCGAAAATAGGGGTTTAACGGCATACTGTACATAAAATTAAAATAGCCGTCACAAACGCCGTTTACATTGATCGGCATTGTTTTCTGCACTCCCTCTTCTATATACTCGGTACGGTTTGCTATAGAATTCTGCTTAAAATTCATACCCATGTTCAAAACTATAGTCCGCTGAGTAACTTTATTATAATCATTATAGCGAAGCCTGAAACGAGTAGTAAAGGATTGTTTCAAGTCGGGATTACCTACTCTCAAATGATTCGGATTGGCATCATCGACAATAGGCTGCAACTGAGAGGGAGAGGGCTGCTGACTATTTCCCCACACATCGATTCTCAAAATCCGCTCTTTACTGAACGGACAGACAAAATTTACATAAGGCGCTATATTGAAACTTTTGTTCGCAATCGTATAAAATAGAGTATCGGCTCTGAAACTGGAACTTCTCATATCGGTAGGTTCTAATGTCGCACCGATCCTTAAATTTATTTTTTTCCAAAATTTCCGGATTCCCGCTTCTATTCGATGAATGTAAAAAATGTTTTCGGAACGGTTAGTCTGATTCGGAGATAATTCGAACTCACCCGTTTCTCTATCCATGCTTTCCGTGCGCCTGTCCTCTTCCGAATTATTTCGCTGGAACTGATACGACACATTTATTTGCCATGTAGGAGATAGAGGTTCGGTATAATAAAAACGGACACGATAATCATTTCGACTTATATCTCTATTCATGAGCTGATAAGTAGGTTCGGGATTCTGCATCTCCGTACCATTCTTGAATTTCCATTTATCCGTACGACTATCTGAATTAATGTTCGTATTTGAACGAGTTCCCGAAATATCGACCGAAAAATTCCTCCCGCGTTTATCAAAATTATGCCCGTACGAAAGAGTCCCCTGCAAATAATAATTTTTCTCTTTCGCCCAATAATCTACATAGGAACTATCGAGTAACATCGTATCTCCTTTTAACGTTCTATAATCAGCCCACTCTTTGCGATTACCGTCCCCCCAAACGATATTAGGACGGAAATACAAACGGTTCTTCTTATCTATCTGATATTCCCATTTCCAATTTGTACGGAACTGTGTAGATTTATTGTTATTCCACTGATTCCGATGCAAGGTATTAAATCCCGATGTTTGAAAATTCTCGCGATAAAGAGAGCGAGATTCATCTTGATTGAAATTCGCCACAAAAATATTCCCGTTCAGTTTCATTTTTCCATCAAGATAACGATCGGCATAATTGGCCCCTCCCATGTGCGTACGCATAATTCCTCGTCCAGTACGGGCTGCTTGAGACGCTTGAGCTGCAACTTGAGAAGGAATGCCTTTCAACATATCCGAAAAGCCCATATTATTCGTGTTGTTCGATCCCCCGAGTACGGTCAACTGTGTCTCTTTTGAAAATTTATTAATCAAGGCATTCGCTTCATATTTTTCCTGAGTTCCGCCTCCGGCAAGAGCCGTACCGAACACTCCCCGCTTCTTATCTCGTTTTACCTTCAAATTGATAATATATTGTCTGTTTCCATCATCGATTCCGGTCAACTCTTCCATGTCCGACTTTTTCTCTACAACTTGTAAACGTTCGATCATATCGACCGGCAAATTTTTCGTCGCAATCTTAGGATCATTTCCGAAAAACTCTTTACCATCCACCATCACTTGAGTTATTTCCTGCCCGTTTACCAAAATTTTTCCTTCTTCATCGATTTCCACACCCGGGAGTTTTTTAAGTAAATCCTCGATAACGGCATTTTTCGTCGTTCTAAATGCGGTCGGCGAATACTCTAACGTGTCGTTATTAACCATCACGCCCGGTTGTTTTCCTACAACGACAGCCTCCTTTAATTGCGTATCAGCCGAATACAGTACCAATCGGCCCAAATCGACCCTATCCGAAAGAGCTTTAATCTCGATATTTTTATAAACAGACTGATATCCCAAATAAGTAATATGAATAAAATATTTTCCGGGAACGAGCCCGGACAATTTAAATAATCCGTCTTTATCCGAAGCCGTACCCGATATAAAAGTACTGTCCGGTAAATGAGAAAGGCGTACGGTCGCCATTTCGACCGGTATCTTCAATGCAGCATCGAATAGAGTTCCCTTAACCTCCGCATCTTCAGAAAATGCAGAAAACGGTATAAGCAAAAAAAACGATATAATCCAATATTCTATATAATGGCGTGTGCGTGTCATGGAAATTTGTGTATGTGTGTGTTATGTGTGTTTCGTACAATCAGTATCAGAAAGGTCTCATTCTACCGACCGGTGGCCTGCCCCCTCCCCTTTCTCTCATCATTCCGGGAGGGCCGTCCGGTCTTCCCGATCGTTGCTGTCTTTTTCCCATCGTATTGAAACGATAAGAGAAATAAAGCATACAATAACTGGACAACGTATTATATTCTACATCCTGAATATAGTTTCCGGTTGCTGTTCTTGAAATATTAGAAACCTGTCTCAAAATATCATATATCTTAAACATGAGAGTAGCCTGTTTTCCCTTTAAAAATTGCCATGAAACCTGGGCATTCCACATCCACTGATTCCGGTCATAGCCGGCAGAATATCCCGAACTTCCCGAATAACGAAGATCTGTACCGACCGTTACATTCCCCGGAATATAGACAGCGACATCCATCCCTCCTCCAAAGTTCATGGTTTGCTGTCTCTCTCGACTTTGAATACTGTTTCCGGTAAGAGCATACGAATAATTTCCGGTTATTCCGACATCAAACAAATCAGAATTATAATTCAACCCCAGGTTTTCATACACGTTCACAGTCCTCGAAATATTTCTTTCACTCTCTTTCCCCCCGGTATTCACAAAGCCTATATTATGGTTATACGATGCGTTCGTCATGGTATTGAAGCGGAACTTTTTATTCTTAAACGGCATATTATACATTACCATGCCATTTACATTCCAGGCACCGTTTACATTGACCGGCATAGTCGTTTGAACTCCCGTATTATTATCATAAGTCGTCTGATTGACAATACTGTTTAAAGTAAAACTTCCGTTCACAAAAGCCATTAATCCCCGCTGTTTTTCGGGTTCGAAAGAGTTATATCGCAACCTGAAATTATTGCTGTATGATGGATTTAAATCAGGATTACCTTTACTGATCCTCAAAGGATTCGTAATATTTTGCACCGGTTGCAATTGGCTGACGCTCGGTTGCCGGGTTCTTCCCCGATATTCAAGATTAAGGCTTTTCTGCTTACTGATACGATATGCGGCATTGAACAGCGGAGAATAATTAAATACCATTTTACCCGGCACATCCCGTGCATGATCCATGAGATTCTCCGACTCCGAACTGGACGGATTCATGTCGAATCCGACATTGTATCTAAATTTGGGATATGTTCCTCTCAATCCCACACTAATGCGATGCGACTGAAAGACATTCCGGAAACGGTTACTGTACAGAGAATCCAATTGCAACTCTCCAGAACCGTCAGCCGGTATATTATAAGCCATTCGGTCGGCATTGCTATAATTGTAGTTATAGTTATAAGCAAATGTCAAAAAATGATTTTTAAATATCGGCTCTACATAAGTTACCCTCACTCCGAAACTTCCGCCCCAATTGCGGTTATCATCTTTTTGATCTACAACACTGACACTATCATTCAGATAGAACAAGTTTCTACTATAACTCATTCCATCCTCTTCATTACGATTAGAACTGAAGTTAAAAGAGAAAGTCATCTGTCGCCCTTGCTTAGAACGAAAACGGCGGCTCAGGCTCAAACGACCAGAAAAATTATATCCGTGACCGTCGCTTGACGATAACATCTCTCCGCTGTTGATGCTATCACGCAGGCTTTCCTCTTCACCCGAGTGTCCTCCCAATGTAGCAGATGTACTGTGATTATACATTTTCGATTTATTATAACCGAAAGTCGGCATAAATTCCAATACGGTAAGGGTATCTATTTCCCAATGCAAACGAAAATTCATATTTATATTATGACTTTTCGTATTGTATGTTTTCTCCGAATTATCATAAGAAATACTGTCTTTCAGAAAGTTTTGTTGTTCGCTTTTTTGCCAAACATCGTTATTCGAGTAACCATACCGAATATCTCCTCCAAACCGCAATTGATCGGTTTTACCCATATTGAAATTAGCGCCTGTAGTAGTAGATGTCGTTGTTCCCTTTCCTCCTCCACCGCCAAAACGGCGAGAACTTCCCGAAAACATCGACGCTCCCATATCTCCCGCACCCATATTTCCGGTATTGTTAGTTCCTCCTAAAAGCGAAATTTGAGTCTCATCCACCAATCGGTTCAGCATTCCGTTGAATTCATACCGTTTATCAGTACCTGCACCACCCATCACATGGCCGAACCAGCCTTTTTTCATTCCCTTCTTTACGGTCAAATTAATAATGGTTTCATCCTCCCCGTCATCTACTCCGGAAAAACGGGCTTCGTCCGATTTCCGGTCTATCACCTGTAATTTCTCTATAATATTAGCCGGGAGATTTTTAGATGCAACTTTAGGATCATCCGAAAAAAACTCTTTACCGTCCAACAATATTTTCTTAACCTCTTTTCCCTGAGCTTTTATCTTTCCGTCTTTATCGACCTCTACTCCGGGAAGTTTTTTCAAAAGATCCTCGATAACCGCATTGGGTTGTGTTTTAAATGACCCGGCATTATACTCTACAGTATCTTCTTTTGTGACAATATCCGGAACTTTTCCGACAACAACAGCTTCTTTCAACTCTATATTCGCAGGCTCCATCATAACAGTCCCCAAAGAGACAGAAGAGTCTTGAACAGAAAATTTTACTAATTTAGAAATAGTTTTATATCCCAAATAAGAAAATACGATCCTATAATTTCCCGCATTTATCCTGGACAGTAAAAAACGACCGTTTGCTCCTGTAACGCCACCGGTAACCATAGAGCTGTCCTTTTGTACCAATAGTTTGACGACAACAGCTTCCATCGGTTGCCCCGACTCATCTTTTACGAGTCCGTTAACCGATATTTTCCCCACTTTTGCATTTTGCGTTACCTTTCCGGAAGATTGAGATTGCTGAGCTGTCACAGAAACAATCATCAATAAACAAAGTAAAGCCGCGATTAATCTTTTTCCTTTCATCATTTATTTACTCACAAGACATATTGTCATTATATTGTGTTGTGTAGTATATTGTGTAGAATCGTGATCTTTTTAAACTTAAATTTCTCTTAACCGCACCGATCTCCTCAAAAAAAATCAATTCCGAACTATTGGACAAAAATAAATTATAAAGGTTTAAGAGACTGTTTAAATTTTCCGATAAAAAAATATTATCAGATCATTTTTGCGTTCTCTTCCGGTCTATAACGATGTCGACGATATCGGTACGCCTCCCCTTTCGAGAAAGAAACGACTATTTATGAGGCTTCCCCTCAAACTTCATCCGCGCAAAATTTAGACAGACTTTTACAAGATATAGCAAAATCAATGAGAAGAGAGATAATCCCTCATATTAGCCAGAACTTTTTGAGACAAGCGCTCAATACTCTGTATTGATTTACCAGAAATATAAGGCGTATAAAGCACATTAGGAAAACCATTTAGTCTATCTTGCAAACCTCCCATACCCGTTGCATCACACAAATAAAAACTATCCGGACAATTTCTCAGCCAATTACAAATCGCCTCCGTCTGAAAAGTCTGACCCACTGATGTGTTTACCAATATTTTGCCATTTCCCATTAATTCAAATTCCTTTTCACCCAATATATAATTATTACGAGGTAAACAAGTACAAACGATTTCTACATCTGCAAGTAATTCTTCTAACGGTTTATAAACTATACCGACTTTCTCTGCTTCAGGTTTTCGAGTTCTGCTATAATAACTAACATCCGCACCTAAAAACGACAATGCATCGGCGATCATTCTACCAGTCTTTCCTAAACCGACAATCCCGATTTTACGTTGCGTCAGCTCGGTACTCTCCTTCAACCATCGTACCCCTCCGAAACCGTGTAACAAACGAACCAACTCACAAATTACATACTCGACAACCCCCTCATCTCCATAATCTTTCACACCTAATACAGTAATGCCTCTCCTATATGCTTCTATGACATCAACATTGCAACTACTCGGATCATAAAGCGTACAACACATGCCTATATAACGGATATTCGGACAAGCATCAAGAACAGCACGTGTAATTAATGTTCTAAAGGAAACCAACACGCAATCAGCATTACCAATGCGATCAATAATCTCTTTTTCTTGAAGAGGAAAATCATGATACATAAAAACTTCTTCTCCTAAAGAACGCAATTGTTCAAGAGCAGAAGCATTTAATAAAGTTTCATCAACTCCGACTATTTTCTTAAATTTCATAATTACGACTATTCTTTAAAATAGTTTTTAACAAAAAAGCAAGTAAAAATACGATTTTCATATTTAATTATGACTTCTGCAAAAAAAATTTTATACAATTTTTCCCAAAATCAAATTTATCAAATACTATATAGAAAACCAAACCGTAATATTCTTTCCGTAATCTACATTTCTTCTCGTTTCTTTGTTGTATCTTTACCGCCGAATAATCAAAAACAAGAATTCACAATCAGATTTCAAATTTTATGATGAAAGATTTTATACAGATACTCAGACGTTTTGTTCCTCCCTATAAAAAATATCTGTTTCTAAATATTTTCTTTAATATATTTTCTACCGTTTTAAGTCTATTCTCCTTTGCTCTGATCATCCCGATTCTGGAGATTCTGTTCAAGATGAAAGAAATTTCCTATAATTTCATTCCATGGGAAACTACAGGTATGGATTTGAAAGATATAGCAATAAATAATTTCTATTGGTTTATCACCGAACAAATAAATACACATAGCGAAGCATGGGCTTTAATGATATTAGGGGCTTTTTTGGTTGTCATGACATTCGCCAAAACATGTACCAGCTATCTGAGCTCATACTTTATGATACCGATCCGTTCTGGCGTAGTTCGGGATATCCGCACATTCGTATTTAAAAAAGTAATAAGCTTACCTATCGGATTCTTTACAACCGAACGAAAAGGAGATGTAATGTCGAGAATGACAGGAGATGTAGCCGAAATAGAAAATTCCATTATGGCTTCATTGGACATGATGTTTAAAAACCCGATCATGATTATCATATATTTAAGCACCATGTTCGCCATAAGCTGGCAGTTGACTATTTTCGTTTTAATCTTACTGCCTGTTGCCGGATTTGTAATGGGACAAATCGGGAAAAAACTGAAACGGACATCTCTTGAGGCACAGCAACAATGGGGCGGTTTAATGTCCCAAATCGAAGAAACTCTCGGAGGGTTGCGCATCATCAAAGCTTTCAATGCAGAACATAAGATTTTAGATCGGTTTATCAAATCGAACAATAAATTTTTCAAAATTACGAACCGGATCAGCCGAAGGCAAGCAATGGCTCATCCGATGAGCGAATTTTTAGGAACTTGCACTATCGCCATCGTCCTCTGGTATGGAGGTTCTTTAATTTTATCGGGCGACAACACAATAAGCGCAGCAGACTTTATTTACTATTTAGTTATATTTTATAGCATTATCAATCCGGCAAAAGATTTGTCAAAAGCAGCTTATGCCGTTCAACGGGGGCTTGCATCCATGCAACGGGTCGATAAAATCTTATCAGCAGAAAACCCCATCAAAAGTCCGACCAATCCGGTACGCATCGACTCGCTCAACGACAAAATCGAATATCGAGACATATCATTCAAATACAATGCCGACTGGGTTATTAAAGATGTCAACTTAACCATAAAAAAAGGACAGACCGTCGCCCTTGTGGGACAGTCAGGATCCGGTAAATCGACAATGGCCGATTTATTGCCGCGGTTCTATGATGTAGAAAAAGGAGGAATATTCATAGACGGAGTCAATATTAAAGATATGGCAGTATTCGATCTTCGTGAAATGATGGGAAACGTCAATCAGGAAGCGATACTGTTCAACGATTCCTTTTATAATAATATCACTTTCGGAGTGGAACATGCAACGAAAGAGCAAGTGATAGAAGCAGCAAAAATAGCCAATGCTCACGATTTTATCATGGCAACGGAAAAACAATACAACACTAATATCGGAGACAGAGGATGCCGTCTTTCCGGAGGACAACGCCAACGGATCAGCATAGCCAGAGCCATTCTTAAAAATCCTCCGATATTAATATTGGACGAAGCCACATCCGCTCTCGATACCGAATCTGAACGATTGGTACAGGAAGCTCTGGAAAATTTGATGAAAAACCGAACAACTTTAGTCATAGCCCACAGGTTATCTACTATTAAAGACGCCGATCTGATATGTGTCATGCATGAAGGAAAGATCGTAGAGTCAGGACGTCATGATGAGCTGATAGCTCTCAACCACTATTATAAACGATTGGTCGATATGCAAAAATTCTGACAAAAACCAAAGTAAAAATTGTTATTACAATATAAATCGATACTTTTGCAGTAAGAGTATATGAAACGGGAATACAGATATATCGTAGTTTTGATAATAGCTATATTGGTAAGCAGTATGGCGGGTATTACGAATGCTGTGTTGAATTCGAAAATACAGGATTCCATAGCCGTTTCCCAAGACCTTTCGCATCATAATACTCACACGACTATCGATGTATTGGTACATCATACACTATACATCCTTACTACCCATGAACACTTTTCGTCTTTTTTGTTTCAATGCGGATCAAAATTTCAGACTACATATCGAGCAGATGCCCTACATCTGCAAACATATTTATACACAGCCTATAAGACAAGACTACAAGAAAATGCCCAATACTTTTCTCAACTGAGAAGTGACGGACATTATCTTTATGCCCTCTGTCAAATGCGCATTTAGAGTTTATTTTTATTTTGTTTTTGAAGTAACTTATTCGGTGTACTTCTTGTTATCCAATAACCATAACTCCTGAAGAACAGAGATTTTCTTAATCTCCCATTACAGGTATAGGTCTTTTTGGATATACGATTTATTACATCATGATATTCACTTCCCTTTTGGATATCTATAAAAACAATTATAAAAATAAACTCTAATTATATTAAAAATGGAAACAAACGAAAAAAAAGAATTTATCAACGATAATATCATTTACAAAAAAACTCTCTCTATTTCAGGGATCATTTACTTGGCGGTGGCTATAGCCATATTTTTCGGAAATACGCTTATACAAGGTGACAATACTTCATTAAAAATGGCTATGATGATTGCCGGATCTGTCTTTGCAATCGTAGGTCTCGTAAAACTCATGGCCGGGAAAAAGAAGATTATATATAAAGCGAACGGATGTCCGATGAAAAGATGCGATTTGTACTTCGACAATCATGAAATGCATCGATTGCAGCAATCATTGGAAAACAAACAATTCAACGTATTGCCCAAATTAAAACCTGCAGAAGGAAATAAAGCCGGGATCAAGCTCAATTTATTCATTTCCGAAGACAAAAAATATGCATCGGCACAAGTGTTACAATTCATCCCGTTCGATTATGAACCGGTTTCCGCTCCTATCAGTTTCTACGATGAAGATGTAGTAGCCTTGACTCAAGCCATATCTAACGGCAAATAAGTTAATACGATTACTATAAAATAAACCATAAAATCGGGGCAAGGAAATTTAAAATTTCCTTGCCCCGATTTTATAACTAATCCTTTAGTAGATAAAACATACAACAACCACTCGTCTTTCTTTACAGAGTCTTAAATAAGCGACATACAAAAACAAAATCTGTACAAACAGTGTTCTAAGGAAAAATAAGAACCTCCCGCGTGTCTGTTTTTCATACAAATCCCGGGAACATAAACCCAACACACGTTTTTTTGATTTATTTAATTAATTTATAAACTTTAAAACGTAATTCTTGCATGGAGCACATGAATTTTAAACCGGGATGGAAAATTCTCCTTATTTTATTATCCGGAATTTTTCTTTCTCTCGACATCCAAGCACAACGAATCAAAGTGCATGGTAATGTAAAAGATTCTTATGGAGAACCTGTGGTAGGAGCGAATATTATAGTAAAAGGCACAACATCCGGAACAGTAACTGACATTGACGGAAATTACCAGATAGAAGCGCCTAAAGACAGCACTCTTATATTTTCTTTTGTCGGATACATTTCTCAAAGTATCCCTATAAAAAACAGGGCTGAAATATCTGTTATTCTTGAAGAAGATGTTATTACTTTAGGAGAAGTGGTCGCTATCGGATACGGAACCGTAAAGAAAAGCGACGCCACAGGAGCAGTTACACAGGTCAAACCGGATGAAATAAACAAAGGTATGGCAACATCTGCACAAGATTTGCTGGTAGGTCAAACTCCGGGCGTTGTCGTCACCTTGACCGGAGGCAAACCTGAAGCCGGAGGAGAAATCCGTATTCGAGGAGGTTCATCTTTAAATGCGACAAACGACCCGCTGATCGTTATAGACGGTGTTCCAGTAGATAATTCAGGAGTCACCGGAATGTCGAACCCTCTCAGTATGATTCCACCCGACAATATAGAAAGTTTTACGATTCTAAAGGACGCGTCGGCAACCGCAATTTACGGATCAAGAGCATCGAACGGCGTTATCATCATTACAACTAAAAAGGGAATGAGCGGAAAACCTCAAATAAATTTCAATGCAAACATGTCGGTCAGTACTTCCCGCAGAACTACCGGAGTTCTAAATGCCGATGAATTCAGAAGACTGATTGCCGAACAGACCGGAACTTCCAGTCAGGCATACCAGCTATTGGGAAATGCCAATACGAACTGGCAAGATGAAGTACTGAGAACGACTGTCAGCTCAGACTACAATTTAAGCGTAGGCGGACAATATAAAATACTGCCTTACCGTGTATCGGCAACTTTTACAAATCAAAACGGTATCTTAAAGACATCTTCGATGAACCGTACTACGGCATCTATTTCCCTTACTCCTAAATTTTTCAACAACACGCTAAGTGTAAATATGAATGTCAAGGGATTATACATACGCAACGAATTTCCTGACGAGGCCGCTATCGGGGGAGCTGTAAGTTTCGACCCGACTCAACCGGTTAAAGTTCCGGGACAAGAAATCGGAAATGGCTATTTCATGTGGTTGCAACAAAATACAGGAGCAGTTATAGGAATTGCTCCTCTTAATCCGGTCTCTTTGCTGGATGATCGTTCTATGATCTCTCATGTTTACCGCAGTTTGGGAAATATCCAACTCGATTATATCATGCCTTTCCTCCCTGAGTTGAGAGCAAATCTCAACTTAGGATATGATGTGTCGAAAAGCCGACAATGGAACAAAATGTTCCCCAACTCTCCTATAACTTATAAAGAAAACAAAAAGCTGGGGATCGGACAAACCGAAACGCTGAAACAATTAAAGAGAAATCAATTACTGGATTTTTATTTGAATTACAGTAACGATTTCCGCCAAATATACAGTAAAGTAGAGGTCATGGCAGGTTATTCATGGCAAAAATTCTATAAAGACGGAAGCACCATAACAACACTTATGCCCGATAATGAACCTTGGTATGACAAAACTTATGCCGACCACCTACAATTACTTTCGTTTTTCGGACGAATCAACTATACATTCAAAGATACATATCTGCTAACATTCACTTTACGGGGTGATGCGACTTCCCGTTTTTCTAAAGATCACCGTTGGGGAACATTCCCGGCTTTGGCTTTGGGTTGGAAAATTATCAACGAACCGTTTATGCAACCGGTTGCTAATGTAATGAACGAATTAAAATTACGGTTAGGATATGGTATCACCGGACAACAAGATATCAGTGACAACTATTTCCCGTATATGCCATTATATTCGATGGGATTTCCAACAGCTTCTTATCCATTCGGAGACCGATATTACAATACTCTACGACCAAACGGATATGATCCTAACATAAAATGGGAAGAAACGACTACATGGAACATCGGTTTGGATTTTGCTTTTCTGGATAATAGGATTAGCGGATCTTTCGACTATTATTATCGAGAAACGAATGATCTGATCAGTCGTATTCCTGTTCCGGCAGGATCGAATCTGACAAACGAAATATACACGAATATCGGGAGTTTGAGAAATGAAGGCGTAGAGTTCAGCATCAGTTCAAAACCAATTGTAACAAACAAATTTATTTGGGATCTGGGATTTAACATTGCCTATAATTCGAACAAAATTACAAAGTTAAATAAAAGTAACGATGCCGATTATTATATACCTGTCGGAGGTATTAGCGGAGGAACAGGAAATACCGTACAGGCTCATAAGGTCGGATACCCGGCATTCAGTTATCTTCTATATGAGCAGGTATATGACAAGGATGGAAATCCGATAGAAGGACTTTATGTCGATAGAAACGGAGACGGGGTTATCGATGAAGCGGACAAACGATTATACAAAAGCAGAGATCCAAAAGTCGTAATGAGTTTCACATCACGTATGGAATATAAAAATTTCGATTTCGGATTTTCTCTTCGCGCCAATCTCGGAAATTATGTCTATGATAATGTGCAATCCAATAATTCAAGTTATTCGGCAATATATAACAGTGCCGGATATTTGAACAATTTGATAAGTCGCGGAACAAAATTTCAAAATCCGCAATACATGAGCGATTACTATCTGCACAATGCAGGATTTTTGCGCTGCGATAACATCACACTCGGTTATACATGGAATGAGTTGGTACAAAATAAACTGAAACTCAGACTATACGGAGCCGTACAAAACCCCTTTGTCATCACCAAATACAAAGGACTCGATCCTGAAGTATTTTCGGGTATCGACAATAATGTGTATCCTCGTCCCGTAACCTTTTTGCTGGGAGTTATAATCACTTACTAATAAAAAAATACGATATGAAAAAAACAATATATAACTGTCTTATTGCACTGTTCGTTGCAGGCTCATCTACTCTTGTATCGTGTTTAGGAGATCTTGACCTAAAACCCATCGATAAAAACCTGATCCAAGACTCCGATTTCAAATCACATCACGAATACTATACTCAGTTTTTGGCAAAAGTATATGCAGGATTAGCAGTTTCCGGTCAAGAAGGCCCTGCCGGAAAACCCGATATAGAAGGCTTCGATGAAGGCATGGCACAATATATCCGGTCATACTGGAATCTTCAGGAATTGCCGACCGACGAAGCTTTATTAGGTTGGAACGATGCAGGCGTACCCGAATTAAGCACTTCAAAATGGTCTGCTGCAAACGGGTTTATATATGTCATGTATAGCCGCATCTTTTTTCAAATAGCTCTTTGCAACTCTTTCTTAAAAGCGACGACACCTCAAGCTTTAGCTCAAAACGACATTACAGGAGAGCTTGCAGAACAAATATCCAAATACCGCTCAGAAGCCCGCTTCCTACGTGCATTTTCTTACTGGCATGCAATAGATATGTTCGGGAATGTGGCTTTTGTAACCGAAAATGAACAAATTATGGAAGCTCCTAAACAAAAATCGAGAGCCGAAATATTTCAATTTCTACTGAGCGAACTGAATGCCATCGAGAACGATCTGCCTGTAAATCCGGAATACGGACGTGCAGGGAAAGGTGCTCTATGGATGCTAAAAGCCAAATTATATTTGAACGCATCTGTTTACACGGGAGCTCCGATGTATTCCGAATGCGCTTCAACTTGCCAGCGAATTATCGGACAGTACGGAAGAGGTGCTAATCACGGATTGGCGCAAACATATAAATTTTTATTCTGTGCCGATAATGATCAATTCGCAAGAGGCGGAGAACAGGGTGAAATTCTGATGGTCGTCCCATACGATCGAGACCGGACGAGAACATACGGCGGAACGACATATCTTACTATCGGTGCTTATGGAGGCAGCATGGTAAAAGAAAATTATGGAGTCAATGACGGATGGGCAGGACCAAGATCGACATCAAATCTGGTAAAAAGTTTTGAAGACGGAGATTCCAGATATGCATTCTACAGCGACGGAGCAAATATCGAAAATACCGATCTGGGAAATTTTCAAGATGGGTTTGCCGTTACTAAATTTACGAATCTGCTTTCGACCGACTGGGAAAATACAAGCAAGCGTGCATACCCTTATCCGGACACGGACTTTCCCGTTTTTCGACTTGCAGATACCTACCTAATGTACGCAGAATGTGCCTACCGAGGTTATGGAGACCAGAATTTAGCCAAAACTTACATGAATTATTTGAGAACTCGGGCTGGTATCTCCACTTACACGTCTACTACGGACATTACTTTAGATGAAATTCTTGCAGAAAGGATGAGAGAACTTTATTGGGAGGGTCACCGACGCACCGATCTGATACGCTTCGGAGTCTTTACATCCGGAAATTATCTATGGGCATGGAAAGGCGGAGTACTGACCGGAAAATCTCTTGAAACCAAATATAATTTGTATCCGATTCCGGCAAAAGAAATAGCAGCGAATCCGGGTACTCAACAAAATTATGGATACTAAATAAACTTTATACGATTATGAATCATACGATAAAATACTGGCTATTTTTCAGCATCGGAATATGTCTGCTATTGCAATCTTGTAATGACGATAAATCTCCTGTATATGAATTTACAGCCGCTCCGGAATTAAGTCCGCTTGATAACTCCAGCCTTGTACTCAACGAAGAAGCTGAAAATTTCATCGCTGAAACATTTTCATGGAGTGCCGGGAAATACGGATTTCAAGCTGCACCTCTCTACACTCTCCAAATAGACAATACCGAGTCGTTTTCCGATCCTATTTCATTGGCAGAAACTCACAACTTGTACCTTCCTGTCAATGTAGGGAAACTAAACATGGCAACTCTGATTTTGGGAGGAGAAAGCGGTATTCCTCTCGAAACATACGTACGGTTGAAAAGCGAACTTACCTCCAACATTATCGTTTACTCCCGATACGTCACATTAGAAATTACACCATATCCTATGGTAATCGTCTATCCCAAATTATATGTTCCGGGATCTTATCAAGGATGGAACATTGCCAATGCTCCTACCCTGCTTTCTTACCGAATGAACAACAAATACGAGGGTTATCTGAATCTCATCGATGAAAATAATCCCGATGCACCGATTACATTCAAATTAACTACAGAACCGGTATGGAACAAAGGTGAAGAATATGGCAGCGGAGGCGCTCCGGGAACTTTAGCATTGAAAGGGGGCGATATTTCTATCTCTCCACAAGGTTATTACCACATAAGTGTCGATCTCAATACGCTAACCTATACTTTGACTCCGGCAACCCCGGGAGAAAAAATGACAACGACTGACAAATAAAATGCATCTTGGGAGGAGACGAGATGTATAAACTGAAAGAGCTGCTTACAACTCCGATAAGTTGCAGATGCAGCTCTTTCTTTATAAAAAACTTTCAAGCTTCTATCTGATCTTCCAAATGTTGGGTAGAATATTCACCGGTCAACGGTAAACGCATTCTGTCTTTCACCTCTTCCGAAGATAAACCATGCCCGAATAGAAACATCAGTTTCGTTATTGCAGCCTCCGTAGTCGAATCATATCCGCTTATTATCCCCGCTTGAGCCAACTTATTTCCAGGCCCATATAAACTCATCTGTACACTACCGCTGGAGCATTGAGTCACATTCACGATCACGATTCCCCGAGCAACCGCAGCCCTTAACATATCCAAAAACCAAGGTTTTGAAGGGGCGTTTCCCGTACCGTATGTTTCCAAAACGACACCTTTTAAATGAGGGATATTCAAAATACTATCTACCGTTTGCGGAGTAATGCCCGGAAAAATTTTAAGAATCACAACATTAGTATCCATTAAATAATGCGGTTTCAGCGGTTTGGGAACACGTACTTTGTTAATAAGATTATTGTCATACCGTATATGCATCCCGACCCGCGCCAACGCCGGATAATTCAGAGAACGGAAAGCATTGAAATTTTCAGCGCTAATTTTCGAGGTTCGGTTTCCTCTCATCAAATGATTTTGAAAAAAGATACACACTTCCGGAACAACAGGAAATCCGTTTTCTTTTGCCGCTGCAATCTCAATAGCTGTAATCAGATTTTCTTTTCCGTCCGTCCTCAGCATGCCGATAGGTAATTGAGATCCGGTCAGAATAACTGGTTTTGCCAGATTCTCAAGCATAAAGCTAAGCGCTGAAGCCGTATATGCCATTGTATCAGTTCCGTGCAGAACGACAAAACCGTCATAAGTATCATAATTGTCTGCTATGATTTTTACCAAACGAATCCAAGATGCAGGATCGATTTCCGAAGAATCTATCGGAGGTTCAAATTGAATTGATGAAATCAAAAAACCCAAACGCTTCAACTCCGGAACATTATCTAACAAATGATCAAAATTAAACGGCATCAAAGCTCCGGTCTCAGGGTCTTGTATCATACCGATTGTCCCGCCCGTGTAGATAATCAATACGGAAATTTTCTTTTCGGACATATTCCTCAGAATTATTTTCTGACAAAAATAGCAAATAATACCATAATAAATAACCTTTTGCCGGTTAAAATTATCACATATCGATTATACGAGTATTCATTCATAGCAAAAAGTCAATATCAATACCTAAACAGAAACTTAGGAACATAGCTTATTTTATTAAAGAGCTATCTAAATTTTGCCCAGGTAAAGTTTAAAAAGAATCCACAAGAACAGTCGTTTCCCCTTTCGACAGACTCCGGATACCGCAACATCATTATAATCCGGAAGAAACACAAAATTTACCTGGCTATCGTAAATTTTAAAAGCTCAAGAATCCGAAAACCATCCCCTTACAACCGAAACAAACATCTATAAGAAATAGCCCGATTAAATTTAAACAGGTTCTAATATTCATTTAGAAATCTTTATTGTAAAATTTCACAAATCGATTATTTTATATTTGAAAAAAAGGAGATCTCACAATAATACAAAACCAATGATCCGAAAACACGGAAAATCCAATAAATGAAAGATATATAAAAATTTCAATATTCATAAAGTTAAAAAGTTAATATACGGGATTATCCATAAAATTTTACAAGAATGTTACATTACTTAATAAAAAAAATACTATGTTTGCAAAATATTGATTTATATCAAATTTAAAATCACCAGTTATCAAAAATGAGATTACGCATGAATGCGAAGAAATTTACTATCGGCAAGATAATTATGTTATCTCTGTGCCCGAGTTTCCTTATTTTCGGATATTCCTGTATAGACAAAAAGTACGATCTTACCAAAGACATTTCTACAATCGTAGGAATTGGAGGAGAATTAGGATTTCCCTTAGGAGAAACCGAGACAAAACTTCTCAGCGATTTATTAAAACCTGAAGATATAGAAGATTTAACTACCGATGACGATCAATACGGTATCCACAAGAAAGAAAATGTAAAAGCTGATATTCCGACATTCGATCCGGTATCGATCAATGCTATAAATACATCTACCGACTTTAACATCTCGTTCGAAAAGCTGACAATAGATCCCATAAAGATCGATGAGAATCAGCCGGATATGTTGCTGAAAAAAAACATAATCGATAAACCTGAGATCACCCAGTCTTTTACAGGAAATGTATCCATGAAAATCTCGGAAAATGCTCCGATAAATGTTCCGAATAATGGAGAAGTCAGCATAATGGATAAAGAGTTTCGACTCGATGATCATCAGACTTCTTTTGTTGTTGCAAAAGGAAGTTGTCCTGTAGAAGTAACACACATTTCCAATATCAAATTCAAAGGTACAACCGCACAGCTGAAAATGGATATGGATCAGCTGAAAAATACACTAAATCTGTCCGAGGCAACCGTAACATTGAAAAATTTTACAATAACATTTCCCAATACATTCGAGATTTCAAACCCGACAAAAGGCTCATTAATAAATAGTCACACTTTGAGGCTCGACAATGTAAATCTGACACTAACCGATAACATAGTAAACTTCAATCTGGTAAGTTATAACAAGGAAATCGATGCTACACAAGGCGAATTTTCGGGATTTGAAGAATCGATCGACTATTCTCAATCAGGATATATCAGCATAAAAGGTATCACAAAAGGAGTTAATCTATCATCAATAGATGTCTCTATGCCTATAAGCATAAGCAGCTCCAATATCAATATCGATGATATGGATCTTACCATCTCAGATCTAAAAATAGATGTAGAACAGACAAATTTCAGTACCGATATCAAGGTTACCAATATAAACAAAGATGTAAAAAAGATAAACAAGGTATATTTTGACGACAATTCTATACTTACCTTAAAATCCGAACCTATTACTCTTGCCGGATTAGACCTTTCCGGAGGAGAGATAACTATTAACCTGAACGATCCGAATACCCCTTTCGAATTTGATAAAACAGGTAATACATGGAATGGAGATAATCTCGTCATTACGATCGATGAACTGAAAACCGGATTTACCAAACAAGTAAAATTAAAATCGATAGATCTCTCCCAAAAACAACTAAAGACCGAAACAGACGGAACAAAATCGTTGTCTTTCGAACCTCAATTTAAAGTTAATACTTTTACTACATATACTAAAGGCAATACGACATTCAAGAAAATAGAAAGTTTTAACAACAATTCGAAAATTGATTTCAAACTTCAGGAAAGTATCTTGAATATTGCTGATGCCGATGTCGAGACAGAATCGTTTACCGCCGATCTCGGAAATAATACAGCAAAAATAGAAGTTGATGAGACTGATGTTCCGAAAGAACTAAAAGCCCTAAAATGGGTTAAGCTGAAAGGGAACACTGCCGTAAATCTGCAAGCGAACATCAATATAACAGACGGAGCTGGAGATTTACAATTCGATGAATTGATAATCGATTTTCCTCAATACATCATTTTTGACGAGAATTCAGGTGTAATAAACTATACTAATCCTGAAACCAGAGAAAAAAGCCAACGCCTGATTTTGAAGAACCAAAAATTCTCCAAAGTTTCTGCTACTGAACGGACTTGGGAATATAATAATCAATTACATATTACAAAACTTGATTTCACAGACCGTGAATTTCAAAATATTCTGACAGAAGATCACAAACTCATATTACCTGAAAAGAATGCGGTAATAACCGGTCGAGCTTCCGTATCATCCGGAAACATCAACCTCGACGATCTTCAAAATCTAAATGTCAAAGCATCTGTAAATGTAGAACAGATGAATATACAACTGGCAGCCGGAGAAGTTAACGAAGACGTTATCTCCGATAATCCGCACACATCAATAAATTTAGGAGATCTTTCGGATTATCTGAAAGAAGGGTCAGCCTTGTATCTTCCAAATGCCAATTTCCAATTGACTGCGACAAACCCGATCGGAGTCCCTATCAACGTCGATCTGATTTTCACTCCCTATAAAAACGGAAATCCTTTAGCTTCAGGAGGATTAAGACCCGATAAAACCATGACCATCGCAGCTTATGACGATTTAAATCCTTCAGAAGAAGAAACCGCTAAAACTTCAAAATTTATATTAGCGACTCCCGAATACATAGCAAAAGGTATTCCTGAAGGATTCGAAGCAATTCCGTTCAGTCAACTGCAAAGCGTAATCAAAGACGTTCCGGACAGTATAGTCATAGACGCTATTCCGACACCCAAAGCCGTAGAAGGAGAAAACTGGCACACGGTAGATCTCTCAAAAGGAGGCTCTCAAGTACTGATCGACTGCAACGCAGATGTACCTTTCGTTTTAGGTAAAGATGTCAACATCGTATATAAAGATACGATCGATAACATACAAGATGATACAGACGACATTTTTGAAAAAGCGACAGCGAGCGAAATCTCGATAAAAGCGACCGTATATAACGGCCTGCCTTTAGAATTGGCATTGAAAGTTATCCCGCTATCGACAGGTTGTGTCAGCACTATCGATTCAAACGATCTATCTTTCACGTTCGACAACGGAAAAGAAGAAGGGTATGTTGCTGCAGGTACATATAATAGCGAAACAGGATCGACAAATACTTCTGAAACTACTCTTTTAATCAAAGTCAGAGAGAGAGAAGGCTCTGGAGCTTTAAGACGTCTGGACGGTTTGGAACTGTTAATTACAGGCGGATTGGGGGCAAATGAAGGTACTGTAGGCGGTGTTCCGCTAAAACCCAGCCAATCCATTAAAGCGAAAGTCGCCTTAAAGGTAAAAGGTATTCAAGCTGATATCGATAACTTCTAAAATCAATGTCGAACTCTTTACAAATACATAAAATGAAAAAGAAAATCATCATATTCATCCTATGTTTGGTCTCTGCAGGAGTATCGGCACAGACCTTGTATTCATCATATTTTTTAGAACGGATGCCTTATCGCCACAGATTGAATCCGGCTTTAATAAATGATTACGGATACTTCAGTTTTCCCGGATTAGGAAATCTCGATATTCAAATAAACGGCAACATGGCCTTATCTCACTTTTTGTATCCGTCAGGAGACGAATTATTAACAGGATTCCACCCGAGCATCTCATCAAACGAGTTTATAGGATCGTTAAAGAACCGAAACAACCTGAGTTTAAATATCGATGAAACGATTTTATCATTCGGATTTTTCGCATTTAACGGATTCAATACTTTTGATTTATCAGTAAAAAGCAGTACTGATATATTCTTGCCTAAAGACTTATTTGCCTTTTTGAAAAATGGCCAAACCGGAGAGGTTACTCAATACGAAATGAAAGATATACGGGCGAAAAGCAACAATTATGTCGAGCTGGCATTAGGACATGCTCACCGCATAAACGACAGGTTAACGATAGGGGCTAAACTGAAAGCGTTAATCGGTGCAGGGAATCTGGATGCAAGAATAGACCGCATGACTATGACATTATCCGATGAACGATGGATGATACACAGTAAAGGCATAGCCGACTTGTCTCTTGCCGGAGTGACCCTGGAAACCGACAGTAACGGTGAAATCGACGGATTCGATTTCGACACAGGAAAATTAGGAGTCGCCGGTATCGGTGGTGCTATCGATCTCGGTGCAACTTATAAAATCTTTGACAACCTTACTGTGTCCATGGCTTTAACAGATATAGGTTTTATCCGCTGGAATAAAAATAAAAAAGCAGAAACCCCTGAAGGAGAATTCGTATTCGACGGATTCAAACACTTAGGAGCTGAAGATGATGATAACGGCAATAACGCCTTTGACGACGAAACCGATAAAATCGGAGATGATCTCGAAGCTTTATTCAAATTTAAAGAAACTCGAGCTTCTTCCAGAAGTACTTGGTTGAAAACGACTATGAATATAGGGGCAGAATATGGCATTTTAAATAACAAAATATCATTCGGATTATTATCCTCGACCCGGTTCAGTACTCCAAAAACATGGACAAAACTGATGGCAACAGCTAATTTCCGCCCGGTAAAATGGTTCATGGCAGCACTTAACGGAGCGGTATCGAATACCGGATGCACATGGGGAGCTTTGATAAATTTATGCCCCAGAGGATTTAATCTTTTCTTGGGAGCTGATTACATCGCTGCAAAATATACTCCGCAATATGTACCTGTAAATACGACAAACATGAGTTTCAGTTTCGGTATAAATTTCCCGTTAGGAACCGACCCTAAACTGAAAAATAAAAAAGTCTATAATCCCGTACCTGCAGCATATTAATAAAATAAAAAAACAGAAACGGCAGATGATTTCGTCTGTCGTTTTCTCTTTAATATCTATAATCTCTCTGTTAAACAGTGAATATCAGCACTTTTTTAATTAAAATAAGATTAGAAATATGAAGAAACTCTTTTTATCAGCACTTATCGCGATTCTTTGCCTTTTATGGTACTACTATTTTATGAACAGCTCAAAAGAAGTTATAAATGAAGAACAGAAAGAGGTAGTTATAAACGTAGAAGAAGATGATGCAACTATGAAAAAAAGCACTCATCTTAAATTTAAAGGCGTACCCATTGACGGAAAATTGGACGAGTTTAAGTCACGCATGGAGCGCAAGGGATTCAAACATATAGGTACACAAGACAATGCAGAGATACTGCAAGGTGATTTTGCCGACTTCAAAGAATGTACGATCTATGTAAGTACACTCGATAATAAGGACTTAGTTTCAAAAATCTCCGTTATTTTTCCGGAACAAAAACAGTGGAAATACCTTTATGGAGATTACACGCATTTGAAAGAATTGTTGACAGAAAAATACGGCAAGCCATCAGCATGCACAGAAAAATTCCAATTTTTCCATGAACCTCGTAACGATAGCGAAAAAATGAGTTATGCCCTATTGGGAGGATGCCAGTACGAGAGTCGATTTACAACCGACAATGGTGAAATCACCCTTTGGATCGAACATGAAAGTTCCTTATCATGTTTCGTAATGCTTTCTTATAAAGATAAAGATAATAGCAACATCATTAGAGAACACGCAAAAGATGATTTATAATAAATTCTGAAGCACTCCAATACCAATATTATAACCAATTATTACTTAAGCTCCATCAAGAAAAAAGCGTCAAATATATCACATTCAAAATAGAGAGTAACCAAACTCCTATTGTCATGTGTTTAAGTAAATTGAAATCAACGAAGGATCAACACATCCCCTTCTGACGGGACATAGTCTTTATCTTTATGATTCATTTTATACAAATATTTCATACGAATGCCATAAATCTGAGAAATATCATGCATCGACTCACCTGCCGAAACGATATGTCGCGTATAGGCTTTGTCCGCTTTTTTATTCTTTTTCTCAAGATAAATCACCATTCCCGGATCTAAAGGATAATCTTTGGGAATCTCATTATAACTACACAGTTTTTTTACGCTGATACCGAACTCCTTCCCTATATTTTTAAGATTATCTCCCACACGAACTTCGATGTAATACAAGCCCGAAGAACGATACACCTGATGAGGCTTATATCCTACCGGCAATTTAGGAATTTCTTGAGAAGAACGCCCCTTACGGTCATATTGGTACAAATCATACAATTCTATAATCTGAATCAATTTACTTGCATACGCCTTATCGGTCGCATATCCGCAACGCTGCAAGCCTCTTGCCCAACCTTTATAATCGGTACTTTTCAGTTCAAATAACTGAGCATAACGCATATTCCGAGTCAAGAATAAAGAATGATCTTCGTATGAGTCTTTAGGATGCTTATATTTACGAAAGCACTCTCCTTTAGCATCATCATCGTGATAAACCCGAGCTCCGGTCCATTTATTGTGACATTTTATACCGAAATGATTATTCGATTTACGCGCTAATGTTCCTCTTCCAGCGCCAGATTCCAATAGCCCCTGAGCCAGAGTAATACTGGCCGGTATTTTATATTTTTTCTGATGACTGATTGCCAAATCCTTATACGTATCTATATACTGCATATAAAGACGATTCCGACTCTGAGCACTCACATCCCCCCCCCAAAAAACAGAAATGGCAAAAAGCGAAAACAGTGTTAATCTTTTAAAACTCATACTCAATATCCTTATTATAACTCGAAAAAAGAACGTAAAACTCGCACGAATATTTCAAAACTTCTTTATATTTGTATTATTACCGAATTATTTTACCAATTAGTGATAAGCATATATTCGAATAACCTTAACGCTATAAAATTAGTCCTGATATGAAAAAGTTAAATCTCGATACAAAGATAACAGTTTGTTCTTATGAAGAATTGAGCCCCGAAGAAAAAATTCTGATCGATCGGGCAAAAGAGGCGAGCAACCTCTCATACGCACCCTATTCTCGATTCCAAGTAGGAGCAGCAGCCCTACTGAATAATGGAGAAATAATACAAGGAAACAATCAGGAAAATGCCGCATATCCTTCGGGATTATGCGCAGAACGCGTAACACTTTTTTTCGCCAATGCCAACTATCCCGATATTCCTGTGAAAATGCTGGCATTGGCGGCTCAGACAGGCGGGAGCTACACAGACGGTCAAGTTGCTCCGTGCGGAGCTTGCCGACAGGTAATTTTAGAAACAGAAAATCGTTTTAATCAACCTATACGGATACTGATGTACGGTAAAGACGACATTTATATCGTAGATTCTATAAAAGCGCTATTACCGTTGCATTTCGATAAATCGAGTATGGAAAGATAAAATGAATTTCACTTTTTAAATTTTTTCAAGATACAAACCTGTTACTTTTTATTACTTTTGTAAATACAGAATTACAAGACAGAACTTTCAAGATAAATGGATAATTATATTGTTTCGGCACGGAAATACCGCCCGTCCACATTTCACTCCGTCATAGGACAAAAAGCGTTGACCCAGACTTTAAAAAACGCGATCAGTTCAGGGAAATTAGCTCACGCTTATCTTTTTTGCGGTCCGCGGGGAGTAGGAAAAACAACGTGCGCCCGAATCTTTGCCAAAACAATCAATTGTTTACATCCTACAGCCGATGGAGAGGCTTGTAACGAATGCGAATCCTGCAAAGCATTCAATGAACAGCGATCTTACAATATTTTAGAATTAGACGCTGCATCTAACAATTCGGTCGACGATATACGGCAACTGACCGAACAAGTCCGCATTCCGCCTCAAATAGGAAAATACAAAGTATTCATCATCGATGAGGTACACATGCTATCGACCGCCGCATTCAATGCATTTCTAAAGACATTGGAAGAACCGCCTCATCATGCACTATTTATATTGGCAACCACCGAGAAACACAAAATTCTGCCGACGATACTGTCTCGATGTCAAATTTACGATTTTCAAAGAATCACGACAGCCGATACCGTAGAACACCTGCAATATGTAGCTTCTCAAGAGGGGGTTGCCGCCGAACCGGAAGCGTTGAGCGTCATTGCCCAAAAAGCTGATGGAGGAATGCGGGACGCATTATCTATATTCGACCAAGTTGTTAGTTTTTCTAACGGAAACATTACTTATCAATCGGTGATAGAGAACCTGAATGTCCTCGATTATGAATACTATTTCAGCTTGACCGATACATTTTTACGGAATGCTGTTCCCGAAGCACTAATTCTTTTTGACAAAATACTGAAAAAAGGATTCGAGGCTCAATATTTTATAAGCGGATTAAGTAATCATTTCAGAGATCTGTTAGTCTGCAAAGATCCTATAACCCTACCTCTACTCGAAGTAGGTCCGGCAACAGCACAACGCTATGCCGAACAAGCGAAGCAATGCAGCAACGAGTTTTTGTATAAAGCAATCGAGTTGAGTAACCGATGCGATTTGAACTACCGGAACAGTAATAATAAAAAATTATTGGTAGAATTGACTCTGATACAGCTCTGCCAATTAACTGCGGCAAAAAATTCACAGCCTGAACAACAGCCAACGTTGCAAAAGGTTTCTCCTGCGGCACAGACTGTCCCCCAAAGAAGTTCTTCACCGATCCAGAATGCTCCGACAGAACAAAAGAGGACCGTTACGACAAATGCTACTGTCGCATCATCAGCCCAAACAAGCACCGGTACTCGGGCAACAGAAACAATACAGACCGATAAAACGGTGGTAAATAAAGCTCAATTAAACGAGTTACCGAATAATCAACATCCTGCACAAAAGCCGAAACCCCGAACGACTCCGATCCCTTCTATATCGATAAAAAAACCGATTATCGAAACAAAAGAACAGGTTCAGGAGACAAGGAAAGATGTGGACATGAATAATTCTTTCTCTGAAGAGGATCTGCAAAAAGCGTGGATTAAATTCACCAACACGATTCCTACCGAAACCGTTCTGGTGAATACGATGCGCACTTGTCCGCCTAAAATGCTGAATGCAACAGACTTCGAAGTTGTAGTCGATAACAAAGAACAGTTAGACCGGCTGAACGAAAGAGGAACGGACTTAATGCAATTCTTGAAAAAAGAATTAAAAAACACCCGTATCTCCATGCATCCAAGAGAAAGCGAGAAACAAGAAAAGCACAAGGCATTCAGCCAACGGGAACGATTTGACCTTATGGTTCAGAAAAATCCCAACATCATGCATTTAAAAGACAAATTCGGCTTAGAACTGGCATGACAATACCCCCAATAGGCTTTGACTAAGAGTGTATTTTTATTCTGTCGGAGTCATATACTGATAAGCGCCTACGTCCGGATTTACCCCTTCAGGGCGAGGATTGCCTAAAAGATCCGTACGTGTATTCTCATCGACAAATTCAGGATTTCCTGCTCTGTAAGCTGCCGAAGACTCTGAAGCCAATCTGAAATCATACTGATAGTTATCTCCCGTGGCCACAAACATAGGATCTCCATTCCATATACACTGAATGAAATTCTCATCGTCCGAACCATTCACCCTGAAAAGGCAAGTTTTAAAATAAATCTGGGTATTCAACAATTCTAAAGGCTGCATCAACGTGTTGTTACCGATAATAATACAATTTTCAAATGATGCTTTCAACGGCAAATTTTCTTCTGTCTGAGTATATCTGTCAAAAACCAATAAAGGGGATTTTATGACATCCATCAATTGAAAATAATTGGCAAATGTACAATGAACAAATTTTGCTTCTCCTCCCGACAAACTCATTAAAGCACCGCTGGCATTAGAAAATTGACAATTCCAGGCCTCAATCCTGCTTTCCGTCGAAGAAACCAGATTATTGCTGGAGTTATGAATCACCGAATTGCTGAATATGATTTTAGTTCTCGAAACATCAGACGAATCGATAACGATTCCGGTAGAAGTGCCCCTCATGGCAACATGGTCGAAACGGTTACCGTAACTGTCCGTATGGATACGAATTCCTCCCCACTGTCCAGGCAAATAGTCATACGGCAAATCAGCGAACATACGGTCGAGACGATCTCCTCGAAAAGTTACAGGACGCGAAGCCGTGCCGCGAGCGTCTATCTTTCCCTTAACCTCAAGCGTCGCCTTACTATGAAAATAAAGCGTAGTGCCTTCGGACAATGCCAAAGACGATGATGCCGGAATCACAAGACTGTCATAAACCAAATAAGGTTTTTCTCCGGTAAATACATTCTCTCCGTCCGGCAATACTTCACCCCGTAAAACATTGACATCTTGTCCGTATGCCTCTAATTTGACATCCTGACGAATTCCATTCGTAACAAATACGATAGAATCTTTTATCAATAGAGGAGAGTTTTGGTTTGTCGGATCGACATTTGCTTCCACAAAAACATATAAACTATCTTTACCCCTTATTTCCAAATCTCGTATTACCGGACCTTTAGAACCATCCACATTAATAAAAAATCCGGAATTAGCGGCATCCGCCAACGTAACGGACTCTATTTTCAACGATTTTTTCGCATGGTTATAAACTTTAAAAGATAGTGTAGCCGTACCGCGCTGCGTAAAAATCGTATCAAACTTTACAATGTTTGTAGAAAAAGTCAAACGATCGTTAGGATCATTCGAAAAACTCTCGTCGAAACATCCTGATAAAACAAATGAAAAAATGAACAGGACAAAAACTATATGGAAAATATTTTTCTTCATTGTTGTATATTAACGGAAAAATCCGGTTGTTATTGCAAAATATCAGATTAAGAGAAACAATATTCCGGAAACAAAGGTAATCAAATCGACAAAAACAACCTTATTTTCAGATAAAATGAGAAAGTTAATGTACATTTGTAAAAAGAATTTATACGATTTGCGCAATGAAGTATTATCTGATAGCCGGTGAAGCTTCCGGAGATTTACACGCCTCCAAACTTATGAATGCCCTTAAAAAAGAAGATCCGCAAGCTCAATTCCGTTTTTTCGGAGGCGACCTGATGCAGGCAGAAGGCGGAACACTGGTCAAACATTATAGTGAAATGGCCTATATGGGATTTATTCCCGTATTGCTGAATATCGACAAAGTACTGCACAATATTCGTTTATGTAAGTCAGATATAGAAGAGTTTCATCCTGACGTACTGATACTTGTCGATTATCCCGGATTTAACCTGAGAATGGCAAAATTTACTAAAACCCGGCTCAATATTCCGGTACATTATTACATTTCGCCTAAAATATGGGCATGGAAAGAGTATCGTATTAAGGACATTAAACGGTATGTAGATAAAATGTACTCGATACTTCCGTTCGAAATTCCGTTTTATCAAAAACATCATTATCAGATCGACTATGTAGGAAATCCCACTGTCGATGAAATGGCGGTGAGACCGTTTGCCGGTGAAAAGTTCGACTCTTTCATTTCCGAAAATAATCTTGAAAACAAACCTATCATTGCTCTATTAGCCGGTAGCCGGAAAGCTGAAATCACAGCAAATTTGCCGACTATGATCGATGCGGCCTCCTCATTTACAGATTATCAATTAGTCATTGCCGGAGCTCCGGGCATATCTCCCGATTTTTATCATACATTTATTTCAGGCAAACGGGTTTCCATCGTCTTTGAAAAAACATACAGATTGCTCCAACAATCCTCGGCAGCATTGGTAACTTCAGGAACAGCAACCCTCGAAACCGCTATACTGAAAGTTCCTCAAGTCGTATGTTACAAAATGGGAGGAGGAAAAATCGCATATAATCTTTTTAAGCATATACTGAAAGTAAAGTTCGTGTCGTTAGTAAATCTGATTGCCGACCGGGAAATCGTAAAAGAACTGCTGGTACATTTGTTCACTACGGAAAATGTAAAAAACGAACTGAACAAAATATTAAACGATCCGGACAAACGGAAACAGATGTTGCAAGGATATGCCGAAGTAGCCGAACGATTAGGAAATCCGGGTGCTCCTCAAAATGCAGCAAAAAAAATTGTCGCAACCATAAAAAGTTTATAAAAGGCTTTCGATCTACCGCTTTAAAGTGTATTTCGAATAAAATTTTCAAACTGAAAGATCACCGAGCGCTGTCTTCAAAGCAGCAAATGAAGACAGCGATAGTTCCTCTCCTCCTTTATACATCAGCCTGATCTTCTCAGGAGATACGAAAAGAAGGGAAATATCTGCATCGGGAGCTCCCGCAGGCAAACATTCATATCCCGCCCTCATCAGACAGTTACGAACCCAAAAAGCCATATTATCCGGAACTGAAATTGCAGCTCTCTTGTTTAACACGTATCGTGGGAAAAAACTCCCGGTAGAGACATCAAAATTTACGGACGAGTGAGAAAAAAGGTCACCGACTGCTCCGGATAGAACCATATCTTCCGTAACACCGCATTGCAATCCGTTCTGACGGGACAAAAGCCACAAGCGATCGCTCAATAACAATGCCTGTTCCATATCATGTGTCGAGAAGAGAATTGTCTTTTTTTCGGCAGTAGCAAGTTCACGCAATAAAGATATGATCTCTATACGACTCGGAACATCCAAAAAAGCCGTAGGCTCATCTAACAGTACGATAGGACACTCTTGAGCCAAAGCCTTAGCAATCATCACCTTTTGTCGTTCACCGTCAGAAAGTTCCGAAAAATAATCCGATGCCTTATGTTTAATGCCTACCCGATCGAGAGAATACTCCACGATTTTTTCATCCGAGCGGTTTAGCCGTCCGAAAAAACCGGTATAAGGATAACGTCCCAAAGCTACCAGTTCCCTGACTCGGAGTCCTCCCGCCAAAGAACGATCAGTCAACACCAGACCTATTCTTCGGGAAATTTCAGTTGCCGAATAATCATATAATGATCTTCCCTCTAAAAACAATGTCCCGGACAATGCCGGTTGCGAAGCGCCTAATGTTCGCAACAGTGTCGATTTCCCGGCTCCGTTAGTTCCCAACAGGCAAGTAAGTTCTCCCCGATAAAGAGAAAATGTCAAACTGTCATACAGTTCCTGACGTGCTTTACTCCCGTCTCGATAACCGATCGATAAATTTTCTGCTTCAATAACCGGTACTCTGTTCATCAATTGAAATATTGTATTTTCTTTTGGTTTACAATCACATAAATAATTACAGGTGCCCCCAACACCGGAGTTATTGCATTCAAAGGAATAATCCCTGCTTCTCCCGGAAGCACACACAACAAATTGCAAATCAATGCAATTACAGCACCGATAAGAATCGTTACCGGTAACAAGATTTTATGATTGGAAGATCCCAAAACAAGTCTGGCAATATGGGGTACAGCCAACCCTATAAAGGAGACCGGGCCGCAAAATGCCGTAACCACAGCAGTCAACAATCCGGTCGTTAATAACAATACAATCCTGACACGACGGACATTCACCCCAAGATTTTCGGCATATCTTTCTCCTAACAAAAGAGCATTCAAAGGCTTTATCAGCAATAACGAAAGAACAAGACCTACCGTAACGGCAATACAGAAAAAAGGTAATCTCTCCACCGATATTCCTGAAAAATCTCCCATTCCCCACAATGTATAAGAAAAAACATTTTCAGCCGTAGCAAAAAAATTCAACAGAGATATTGCCGAAGAAGTTATGTACCCCACCATAATCCCGACAATAAGCAACATTACGTTACTGCGTACGATCGTAGAAAAAAGAATAATAATGCCTAATATTAATACAGCTCCGATAAAAGCACCTGCCAAAACCGCCATCGTACCGGAAAGAGCGAATGACCCCAAAGAGCCTAACGAACCACCTAAAAACAACATCACCAAGGCTACTCCCAAACTCGCTCCGGAGTTAATTCCTAAAATCGACGGTCCGGCCAACGGATTATTGAATGCAGTCTGCAACATCAAACCTGAAACTGCCAAAGCCGCTCCGGCAAAAAATGCCGTAACCGCCTGAGGAAAACGAGACTGCAATACGATATAAGACCAACTGCTTTTCTCCACCTCATTTCCCAAACAAATATCCCAAACCGCACTCGCCGGAATAGAGACAGATCCCCAAAACAAATTTCCGATAAACAGGCAAAAAGCCAAAAACAATAATCCTCCGATATAAAAATAAGGCTTCATCACTTCAACAAGTTAAAATAACGAAGTGTATCACCGGGTAACAAATCCGGATGAAATATCAAAATAAAATCTCTCAACAAATAATCAGGATGTAAGGGAACTTCTTCATAAAAAGGCACTTTCGCACTATTACTACCCCACACATTCTTATCTTTAAACGCTTTGAAATTAGCATTAGCGGCATAATCTTTTCTCAAATCATCCAATGTCATATCCCGATCCCGATTATATTTTACCAGCCAAAAATCAGCCTGCTGAGCTTTGTCGAAGACAGCTTCGAAAGAGAGAGACATAGATCCCGTTTGCGGGACATCCTTCCAAAAATAATCTGCCCCCGCATCGGCAAAAAAACGTGCCATATAGCTATTTCCTCCGGGCACATACCAAACAGGACCGGTTTTCATCTCCGAAACAACGGTAGGGCGCTTAGAGACGTTCTCAACTTTCTCTTTTAAAGTAAGATATGACCTTTCCGTCTTTTCAAATATCGAATCAGAAAGCGATTCTTTTCCGAAAAACAACCCCAAAAAACGAATCCATTCGGCACGTCCCAAAGGCGTAGTTTCCATATAATCAACACCCTCTATAATGGGAATACCCAGTTTTTCGACTTTTCCGTAACCCATATTTTGAAAAGGAGAAGAGATTATCGCTTCAGGATTCAGATCTATAATTTTTTCTATATCCGGAGCATACGATTCTCCTAAATCTATAATTTTCCCTTCTGAGACACCTCTCTTTATTTCCGGAATAATTATATAACGAGATTCGCAAACTCCCGCAATATCGGAAAGATTTCCCAATTGCGCCAACATACTGCAATGCACCGATGAATACACGGCCACACGAGACAAAGGTGTACGTACGACTGTTCCTTCGGGCAAAGATGCCGGTAAAGAAGAAGTCTTCGGTATCAATATATATTTTTGAAGCAAGCGAGTCGTATCCCAAGGATCTCGCACCTGCACTTCCGTATAATCGGGAAAACGATTCACACGAAACATCTCTGCATAATTCACCCGATAAGAAGCCGTATCGGCCTCATTACCGGAAGAGGTATTTCCTTTTTTATTACAAGAAATTAATAAAGAAATTAAAATTAAACTGCCGAATATTTTATTTCTCATTTTTATATTTTTGATCTCCAAACTTAATGAAAATCTGTGGAATAATCTAAAAACATACACGAAATATATTGTATTTGTCTTTTTATATTTACCTTCGCAACCAAAGGATAACTATGGCAAAAGGAGGAAAACATATTGTATTAGCATGGCTTTTGATTGCATCACTAATGCCTGTACACATTGTGAAAGCTCTCCATTTCCACAATGTAACAGAAGATATTTCCTCCCATTCAAATATTCCACACAGCCATGATCCGGATAATTGCTGTATTTGCCAATTTTTCTTGTCTCCTTTTATCGAATCCGAACGAATACAAACAGACTTTATTCTTCCGGTTATTTCCTTTGAATGGATTTCATCTGAAACCAAAGTCCGTAATTCCTATATATGTTCTCTATCTATCAGAGCTCCTCCTGTATATTCTGTTTTCAGTTGATATAATTATTAAAGCATTAATCACCAAAGCTTGTTTAACAGCCTGTATAAATTTTATTCGGGTCAGGTTTAGGTGTTTCTTTCAAAGATGTTTTTCTGTCTTTACGAAGTTGATAACTAGCTATTTGACAAGTAAAAACGGGAAAAAGACCGAAAGAAAACACAAAAATGACCTGATATAATATTTTTTTGTTGGAAAATTTAGACCAGCTCTTAGAGTGACTGTTAAACAAGCCTTAAAAACAGAATAAAAAAATGAAAGCAATAAAAATAACATGTTTGTTGCTCTGGAGTATTTTATGCATACGCGCAGAGGAACAGGATAGTTGTGTACACCTAAAAGAAATCACTGTTACAGGACTCACAGGCAGTACACACATCAAACAAATACCGTCTCCGATATCCATTATAAATCCCGAATTTTTAAAGACACACCAATACACCAACATCATCGATATTATTGCCAAACAGCCCGGTATATCTCAAATAACGACAGGTAGCGGAATATCTAAACCAGTTATTAGAGGATTAGGTTATAACAGAGTACTGGTCGTAAATGACGGTATCCGTCAAGAAGGTCAACAGTGGGGAGATGAACACGGAGTCGAAATCGATGCGCAAAACATACATTCCGTAGAAATACTGAAAGGTCCGGCTTCTCTAATATACGGTTCGGACGCTATGGCTGGAGTATTGATTTTCCATGATAAACCGATTTTATCTCCGGGAGAAATGAAAGCCAATGTCTTTAGCGAGTATCAAACGAATAATGGACTGTTTAACTATTCCGTAAATTTTGAAGGAAACAAGAAAGGATTTATATATAATTGGAGATACTCGGACAAGATGGCGCACGATTACAAAAACCGGTATGACGGTTATGTTCCGAATTCCCGTTTTCGTGAACGGGTTCTTTCCGGGATGTCAGGATTAAATAAGGATTGGGGATATTCCAGACTGAAATTAAGCTATTATCATCTCACGCCGGGAATAATAGAGGGTGAACGTAATAACGAAACCGGAGAATTGGAAAGCTCGAGCGGAGGCAAACATTACGGCAAGCAACTTCCGTTCCAACAAGTACGTCACTATAAAGCCGTATTAGATAATTCCTTTTTTTTAAAATCCGGAACTTTAAAAATTATTGCTGCTTATCAACAAAATCGCAGGCAAGAATATGAAGAGAGTAAAAATGAATGTGGTCTCGATTTTATGTTGCATACCATAAATTACGATGTACGTTATATTTTGCCTGAATACAATGGATGGAAAACAAATGCAGGTATTAACGGCATGTATCAAAAGTCTCTGAACAAAGGCGAAGAATTTCTTATTCCGGCATACGATCTGTTTGATTTAGGGACATTCATAACTGTTAGCAAATCAATGTTCCAACGTCTTCATTTAACCGGAGGACTCCGTTTCGATATCCGACACTTGCATAGTCATTCTCTTATGGATGGAGAAAAAGAACGTTTCATTGCTTTTTCCCGTACATTCAACGGTTTAACAGGAAGCATCGGGGGCATTTATAATGTCTCGGAAAAGTTAAACATAAGGCTTAACGCATCACGAGGTTATCGTGCACCGAATCTGAGCGAACTGGGCAGTAATGGAGAACATGAAGGAACTTTGCGCTATGAAATCGGGAACAAACGACTTAAGCCCGAATACAGTTGGCAATTTGATGCCGGAATAGACTACTCGTTCGAACGTATGTCTTTTCAACTTTCATTATTTGCCAACCGCATAGATAACTACATTTTTATACAAAAATTGGAAAATATACAAATCGAAGATGTTCCCGCTTATCGATATACTGCGGGCAACGCACGCATAATGGGAGGTGAGGCTCGCATCATCATACATCCAGTCCGCCATCTACATTTCGAGAATTCTTTTTCCTATATAAATAGCGTACAATTACATTCGCCCGAAGAAAGCAGATTCCTCCCATTTACTCCTGCACCACGCTGGCTTTCGACCCTGCACTATGATATCAATACAAACAGCAAACTATTGGATAATACATATATAGAGGTCGAAATGGATTATAATTTCAAACAAAACCATGTATATAGAGTAAACAACTCAGAAACACCGACACCGTCATATACCTTATTCAATATGTCGGCCGGTACAAACATAACATATCGTAAGAAAAACCTTTTCTCATTTTATATTATGGTAAATAACATATTCAACAAAGCTTATCAAAATCATCTAAGTAGATTGAAATATGCCGACACCAATGTCATAACAGGCAGAAAAGGGGTTTTCAATATGGGAAGAAATATCGGATTCAAAATACTTGTTCCGATCAATCTATAAAAAAGATTCTGACCTCATTATGCCGGCAATAAAGACTTCATTGTCGGCATAATTATAAGTATCTGCATAAACTTCTAAGAGGCTGTCCAGATTTTCCGATGAAATAAAAAACTTTTACTATAACCGCTTTCTATCATTTCGGAACATACCCTTTATACTTTCCTGTTTCTTCATTATCAATAATAGACTGCGCTGTTTGCAGTACAGAAAAAGCATAATTTCTCAACTTATTCCGAATCGTGTCGTTTGTTACGGCACTCCCCTCCTCTCCGTCCTGAACCTTAAACAACCATTCCTGTTCGTCTCCGGGACGATATATATAAAAATAATCTCTATCCATACAGCCGACAGCATCATCCGAAGTGAAAAGAATACAAGAACGGTTTTGACGGAACAAGTCGATCCCGAACATATTATTTATATACGAGATACCCAACATTCCCAAAATTGTAGGACCGACATCTATCTGTCCGCCCAATACTTCCGACTTGCAGGGAGACTGTCCCGGTTCATATATAATCAACGGTATATGATGATAAGTCAGCGGCATATCGGATTTCGGACTTCCGACTAATTTCCCGTGATCGGCAAGAAACACAAAAATCGTATTTTCATACCAAGGCTGGCGAGATGCCTCATCCATAAATTTACGCAAAGACCAGTCGGCATATTCGACAATTTGTTCTTCTGTCTCTTTACTATGCGGCTTAAAATACGGAGGAATTATATAAGGAGGATGATTACTGATACTCAATAACGTAGCAAAAAACGGTTGTACGGAGGCCGATCGTTCGGTCAAAACAGGAATTGCATATTCATATAAAAAATCATCCTGAACCCCAAAACTGTTGACGACCTTTTCTGACGGATAATTTTCTTGCGCATAAATTTCGTCATATCCGTTCGATCGCAAAAAACCGTTCATATTATCATATTGCGACTCATGGGTCATAAAAAAAAGCGTACGGTATCCATTTTCTTGCAAAATACGAGGCAATCCCGTGTAAAAAGGAATAACAGCGCCTTTCATCAAATTCTTTTTCATCATTGCCGGATAACCGTATAAAGTAGCATATAATCCGTGATTCGTATGCGTCCCGGCAGAATAAAAACGGTCAAAACAAGTCGCCTGTCCGGCAAGACTATCCAAAAATGGAGTCAATCCTCGTTTATCGCCATAACGCTCCATGAACTTTCCGGACATAGACTCCATCAATACCAGTACGACATTCTTTCGGACAAATGACGTATCGGCATTTATTGTCCGGGCAATAGGCGATATATCCGGAAATGACTCTTCGATAGCAAGAAATTCCCGGACATTCTCGATCGCTTCTTGTTCATTCATAAGCCTCAGGCTCTTATTCTCTTTTTTTGTCGATTCTAAAGTACTACGCAACAGATTAAAAGTCGGATTTATCCCTAACTGGTTCAAAAAAGTATTATTGCAATAATATGCCGCACTCACACGAATAGGATTATACCCCATGCGTCCTCGTATGCCGAACATACAAGCCCATAAAGTCAAAGCCGTTAAAACGACGATTCCTCCGACAGATTTCCATGATCTGAAACGATTCTTCTCAAAAGAAGCGACCGTCAGTTTACGCATCCGACGTAAAAAAACAGAAAATATGGCGACTGCCACTACAAAGAAAAAGATCGGCCAACGGTATGCCGGTTCACCGAACATCATTTTCAAAGTAGTCTCTCCATATCCCATCCAATTAAATATGGATGCGTTGAGATGCTTAAAGAAATATTCGAAATAGGGTATGTCCGATGCACTGATAGCAAAAGTGATTCCGTACATAATACCCATAAATATAGTTAAGCCTCTATACAACCGAGCGCCATAATAACCAAACCATGCAGAAATGGAGGCTACAGCCAACGGCAAAAGCAAAATATAACAAGCAACGACATTATCGAACCACAATCCTCTTAAAAAAGCTTCGGACTGCAACAGATATTCCCCGCTCTCATCTCCGAGATTAGCTGTTCCCCTAAAAAACAAGATCAGCCGGAAAAGAGATAACAACAATAACCCTGCAATATGTATTGAAAACAGAAATCGAAGAGAATAAAGATAATTCTTCATAATACGTGATAATTTTGACAATTTGCTAACGAATTGCAAATGTATCTTTTTTCTATGAAATAGCAGTAATCTTCGTTAAGAGCCTATTTAAATTTTCCAATATAAAATTATATACCTGAACTTTTGGGCTCTCTTTTCAATCTGTTTCTCCGTTCCTGCACGTCATATAACCCATAGTCCTTATCAAAAACAGAAAACCTCTCTAAAAAAATGTAGGTGAAAATTCAAACAGGCTCTGAAAGGATAGCATAAGTAACAATATTTACTCTTATTCAGCTAATTTGTGCACCTTAGTTTTATAAATAGTATATAATATTGCACTCATAAAATTAGCTCTTAAATCCATAACATTATGACACATAAAATTATTTTGTCGATTTGCTTATCACTTTGCTTAAGTTTATCTATACAAGCTCAAACTCCCGCTTTCCCCGGTGCTGAAGGATATGCCCGTTATACAACTACCGGAGGCAGAGGCGGGGCTGTCTATCATGTAACTTCTCTGGCCGACACGAAAGAGCCGGGAACACTGCGTCATGCCATCGGAAAAACAGGTCCTCGTACAATTGTTTTCGACGTATCCGGAACGATAGAACTCAACGAACCTCTCAGTATCAATAAAGGGGATATTACCATCGCCGGACAGACAGCTCCGGGAGACGGTATCTGCCTGAAAAATCATTCTCTTGCGATAAAGGCCGACAATGTCATCATCCGCTTTATCCGATGCAGATTAGGCGATCAGGAAAAAGACGAGAATGATGCATTGTGGGGACGAAATCATAAAAATATTATCATAGACCATTGCAGTATGAGCTGGAGTACCGATGAGTGTTCTTCTTTTTATAACAACGAAAATTTCACTCTGCAATGGTGCATCCTAAGCGAAAGTCTGAGAACATCGATCCACGCTAAAGGAAATCACGGATACGGAGCAATATGGGGAGGCCAAAAAGCAAGTTTTCATCACAACCTTTTAGCCTGTCACGATAGTCGCAACCCCCGTTTTTGCGGAAGTCGTTATACGAACCGTCCTGATCTGGAACTTGTAGATCTCAGAAATAATGTCATTTATAACTGGGGATCGAACAGCGGTTATGCTGCAGAAGGCGGGAATTACAACATCGTAAACAACTATTATAAACCAGGACCGGCAACATTGAAAAACAGAAAACGTATTTTTTCTCCGGGTGTAGATGATGGAAAAAACAATCAACCTGCTGGCGTTACGGGAAAATTTTATGTTGACGGAAACTATATGGACGGAGCTCCCGATGTAACCAAGAATAATTGGAAAGGAATAGAACCGAAACCTAAAACTATGGACAAAGATATTTTCAAATCAGACACTGAATTTCCATTCGAAAATACGACAACCCATGATGCCCAGAAAGCTTTCCTCGCTGTTTTACGTTATGCCGGAGCATCTTATGCCAGGGATATTATAGATACACGCGTAACTAACGAGACTATGACCGGGACATTCAAATACAAAGGATCAAAAGGCAGTACAGGAGGAATTATCGACAGCCAGAATGATGTAGGAGGTTATATCACTTATCAATCGGCTCCAGCGCCTAAAGACAGTGATGGTGACGGTATCCCTGATGAATGGGAAATAGCTCACAATCTGAATCCGAATGACAAAACAGACGGGGCTAAAACCCATTCGAGCGGTTACACTTACCTGGAAATTTATTTAAACAGTTTGGTCGAAGAAATCGTGAAAGCCGGTAACAAAAACGCTATCATCTCTGTAAAAGAGATTTATCCGGTAATAAAATAACGTTTTTCATGATTATCCACCTAATAGCACAAAAAATACACGTTTATACTAAAATAAAGGAGTTGTTTTGCGATATAAATATATAACACCTTTTTAATAAATAACATGATGAACAAATTTTTCAAACCGATACTATTCGGTACTATTATTTTTTCAATGTTCACCACATCCGTTTTAGCAAAAAGTAAAGGAGTGTCATCTCAAGAACTCTATAAGAATCTCCCTTTCAAAATGGATCCGGTACAACGCCCCGTATTTCCCGATTATAAAGTTACTATAACTCAGTTCGGAGGTGTAGGAGACGGGACTACACTCAATAGCGAAGCCTTTGCCAAAGCAATAGAGGCCTTAGAAAAAAAAGGAGGCGGAACTCTTGTTATACCTCAAGGAATATGGTACACAGGACCGATCATATTGAAAAGCAACATTCATATATATCTCCAAGGAGGAGCTATAATTTTATTCAGCGACGACTTCGATTTATACCCGATCGTACATACGTCTTTCGAAGGATTGGATACACGCAGATGCCAATCGCCTATAAGTGCCAAAGGAGCTGTCAATATTGCTATAACAGGGAAAGGAACTATCGATGGAAACGGGGATGCTTGGCGTCCTGTCAAGAAATCGAAACTCACGGCAAGCCAATGGAAAGCCTTATTGCAAAAAGGCGGAGTATTGAATGACAAAAAGGATATTTGGTATCCCTCGGCAAAATCGAAACTCGGAAACGAGCGTAGTGACATGAATGTTCCTCGCGGGCTGAAAACCGACGAAGAATGGGAAGAAGTAAAAGACTTTCTTCGTCCGGTACTACTAAGTTTTATCGATTGCACAAACGTATTGTTACAAGGAGTAACCTTTCAAAATTCTCCCAGTTGGAACCTCCACCCTCTCATGTGCGAAAACGTAACGATAGAAAATCTTACCGTCCGAAACCCATGGTATTCTCAAAACGGTGACGGATTAGATATAGAGTCTTGTAAAAACACGATCGTTACGAATTGCTCTTTTGATGTCGGTGATGACGGAATCTGTATAAAATCGGGGAAAGACGCTGACGGACGCAAACGTGGAATACCTTGTGAAAACGTTATTGTCGATAATTGTGTCGTGTATCACGGACACGGAGGCTTTGTCGTAGGAAGCGAAATGTCTGGCGGTGTGAAAAACATATCGGTATCGAACTGTCAATTTCTTGGAACAGATGTCGGACTGCGCTTTAAAAGTACTCGGGGACGCGGAGGGGTCGTAGAAAATATCTTTATCAAGAACATCGACATGATCAATATCCCTACCGATGCGTTACTGTTCGATCTGTACTACGGAGGTAAATCCGCTTCTGAAGTTCTCGCCGACGGGGATGAAGTAAAAGAAGAAAGCAACATCCCTGCCGTAACCGAAGAAACTCCGGCTTTCAGAAATATTACAATTTCAAGAGTCAACTGTCAAGGTGCTCGCCGGGCGATGTATTTCAACGGACTCCCCGAAATGAACGTACAAAATGTAACTGTCAGCGATTGCAATATCACAGCACAATTGGGAGCAGAAGTTGTCGAAACTACCGGAGCAATATTCAAGAACGTAAAAATATCCCCTTCTAAAGGAGCTGCATTGACAATTAAGAACTCGAAAAATATTCTTGTAGATAATTTTTCTTGTCCGACAAAAGAAGGAGCACTTACTATCAGCGGTGAAAAGACTGAAAATATTCAGATCAAAAACTCTTCCCGGCTGGAAGCAAATGCAAAAATCGGAACTGAAGTTTCCGAAAAAGCAATTGTTTTGAAATAATAACTTCGGACAAATTACCGGAATTATCCTTTAATATCATATTATTTGTGTGTTGACAAAACCATAAGCCGAGACAAATCGTGCTTATGGTTTTACCTCAGAACCAGTTTAAATTTATGGAAACTCTTTTTAATTATCCGTCCCGACAAATTTATTACATGAAATATTTAACCGTTTTCATTTTCATATTCTCAAGTCTGTGGGTACAAGCTCAAGTAACCCGGACATGCAGAGTCCGGAACAATTCGAATGAGCAGATTTACGATGCAGCTATCGTTCTACCTGTAAAAGACAATAACGTAAAAGGAGTCACCATCTATTATAAAGGAAAAGAAATTGCATCTCAGCTCGATGATCTCGACCAAGACGGCATAGCCGATGAAATCGTTTTTCTTTCGGATTTTAAAGGTAAAGAAAAAAAGGAATTCACTATTACATTTTCTGAAAAGCCATTCCCGACAAACAGATATGCAGCCCGCGTACATGCTCAAATGTTCAAAAAAGAGAAAGATAAATCCATTACTCCGATTACGGAAGCATCTTCTCCGACCGGAACGCTCTACAAAAATCTCCATCATCACGGACCGGCATTCGAATCTGAACTAATGGCTTACCGCATCTATTTTGATAAAAAACAGACTGTGGATGTATATGGTAAATATCATAAACAATTGGAACTGGCACGTTCGCTTTGGTATCCGACAGATGAACAACTTGCCGAAGGATTCGGTGATGACATCCTGAGAGTAAGCGGAAGTACCGGAGTCGGGACACTAAAAGGTTGGAACGGGAAAAAGGCCATACATATAGAACCGGTAGATAACCGTGAAGCCCGCATCATTGCAAGCGGCCCATTAAGAACGGTAGTAGATATGAACAGCTACGGATGGCTTTACAATGGGAAAAAAATAGATTTGAAATCTCGCTATATTTTATATGCAGGACATCGCGATGCAGAAGTTTACAATACATTTACCGGAGATACTGACAGTCTTATTTTTTGCACCGGAGTACAAAAAATCAAAGACTGCGAAATGGATCAAAACGGAAAAAACAGAGTTGCCGTTTGGGGTACGGATTTCCCTGTAAACGATACAATAAAATACGGGAAACAGACTCTCGGCTTAGCGGTAGATCTTCGAAAAGCAAAATGCATCAAACCCGCTGAAGACAAAGCGAATTATTTATACTTGGTCGAACCGGACAATAACAATCAAATAAACTATCGCATAACCGTATGTTCACACAAAGAAACTTTCGGATATCACAATTCAAAGGATTTTTTCAAATATGTCCGAATTTGGGCTTCCCGGCCTTGCAATTTGTTAGAAATAAATTATTAAATTTGTTTCGAAACCAATTATAAAGAGCCTTGAAACTTAAATTTACTATCATCCTAACACTATTATGCTGTATTAAAGGGCTATCATACGCCCAGCCAAAGTGCAGTTTCGCTCATTATGCTCCTGACGACGGACTATCCGGAAAAACGGTTATGAGTATTACTCAAGACAAAAAGGGGTTCATGTGGTTCGGGACATGGAATGGGTTAAGCAAATTCGACGGGTATCGGTTTAAAACTTATAAATCCACGCCTTCTGATCCTGAAAGCCTGATAAACAACCGGGTAGACTTGATTATTGAAGATAGTTACCAATACATTTGGGTACTCTCCTATGACGGTCAGGTACACCGATTTGATCCCCGCTCAGAAAAATTCAACAATATTCCGATAAATGCCCATGAAAGGAGCAATCGCGGAAAAGGGATTACACATATTCAACATGCCGGAGAAGGAAAGATGTGGTTATTATCCGATACCGAAGGCTGTTTCAGAATCGAAACCGATCCTGAAACGCACAATCTAACCAGCCATTGGTATTCTACAAAAAATAAAAAACTGCCGAGTGACATCGTAAACAAAATTTATACTGATCCTCAGAAAAACAGTTGGATCATGACAAAGCAAGGTATGATTTCGGTAGATTCCGTAGGAAATTCGTATCCTGTACGTTATCCTTCATCTGTACATCAACCGATTATATACGATGCTTTATACAGTGGAGGACACATGTGGTTTTCTTCTTCTTCCGGGCAAATATTCAGGCAAAGCGACAACGGAATATCAGAACTGATTCAACTTCCGACCGAAGACATAATCTGTTCCATAAAACAACTTAAAAACAAACAGCTTCTTTTTCTTACCGAACGAGACGGATTTTTTATCTATGACATAACGACCCGACAAATATCCCATGTAAAACAAGACACATTTCCGTTACAAGCCCGTCATCAGCAAATGATTTCGGCTTTTATAGATTCCCATAACGAAATATGGTTACTACTTTCCGAAACCGGTGTTTTGCATCATAATCTCAAAAACGGTACTACCGATTATTTCTGGCTAAAAGGAGATGTCATTAATCCCTACTCATACCCCCCTACACCTTTTATTTCAGAAGATTGCAAAGGCAGATTATGGATACGCCCGTCCGGAGGTGCATTCTCTTATTACGACAGACAAGAAAACAAACTAAAATATTTTTATAATGCACCGGAAGACCCAGCAAGAAAATTTTCGAATATCCTGCACACTGCCTTCTCAGACCGCCAAGGAAACCTTTGGTTGTGCACACACTCGAAAGGCCTTGAAAAAATAAGCTTTGTAGAAACTCCCGTTGAAATACTCCGACCGAACACTTCGGCAAACTCTTTCTCTGTAAACGAAGTGAGATTTCTATTCAAAGACGATCAAAATAATCTATGGGTAGCGACAAAAGAAGGCTCGTTATACCTGTATGACCGCAACTACTCCCCCATAGGCAAATTATTAGATAACGGAAAAATAGGTAACGGCACCCCGTTCAAAGGAATCGTTTACTGTATTTTTCAAGATAAAGATAAAAATATCTGGTTAGGGACAAAAGGCAACGGTCTTTATAAGTTAACCGGAAAAGATATTCATTCCGGATTTCGTATGGTAAATTTCAAACACGATCGGAAAAACCCCTTCAGCCTGAGCCATAATAATGTATATTGCGTCACACAAGATACAGAAGGACGGATATGGATAGCCACTTATGGTGGCGGTATCAATTATATCGATACCGCCAATGGCAAAACACGATTTATCCATCCGGGAAATCAATTGAAAAACTATCCGATGACCTCCTGTTTCCGTACACGTCATATCTGCTGCGATAAAAACGGTAATATGTTTGTCGGAACAACAGGCGGGCTTCTCTGTTTCTCTACACATTTCACGTCTCCGGAATCCCTTGAATTCAACCATTTGCGGCAAGACAATATGTCGAAAGACGGCCTTACGGCCAATGATGTACATTACATTTATCCAGCATCGGATAACACAATTTATATCGGTACTTTCGGAGGCGGACTGCTGAAAATAGCACCACCATATCAATGGAATGAGCGTTTCAAATTTGAAAATTATATTTCTCAAGCTCCTCAACCGAGCGACATCGTGTACAGCATTACCGAAGATAGCCGAGGGTATATATGGATGGGAACAGAAAGCACCATTACCAAATTTAAACCGAAAGAAAATACTTTTGAGAACTATGGCATCGAGTCGGGAATTGACGTCCGTTATTTTTCAGAAGCGACAATCTGCAAAATGGGTAAAGATATTCTTCTCGGCAGTGATGACGGAATTTATATCTTCTCGCCCGAGAAACTAAAAAAACAAGATTACTTTTCGCCTTTGACATTCAGCCGTTTTCTTTTGTTCGGGAGAGAAGTAGATCCGACAACAGAAGACTCCCCGTTAAAGGAACTTTTAGATGATCAGGAAGAAATGACACTGACGCACAAACAATCCGATTTCAGTATAGAGTTCTCAACCTTGGATTTCAGAGATCCTTCATTGATTCATTACGCATATAAATTAGAAGGATTTGATAAAAATTGGACATACGCAAATAACCAACGGACTGCAACTTATACCAATTTGTCCAAAGGAGAATATACCTTTCGTGTAAAATCAACAAATAGCGACGGAAAATGGATCGATAACGAAAGAGAACTTAAAATAAAGGTTTTACCGTCATTTTGGAACAGCACAGCCGGATATATATTTTATATCATAGTATTGCTTCTTATTATGGGAACAGTCATGTATGTGCTGTTCACCATATATCGGTTGAAACACGAAGTGCAGATGGAACACACTCTGACCCAAATGAAGCTTCGCTTTTTTACGGATATTTCTCACGAACTCCGCACCCCTCTGACATTAATTGCCGGACCGGTAGATTATATTTTACATAATGAAAAAGTAAATCCCGAAGTCAAAGAACAGCTCCAATTAGTAGAGCGGAATACAAATCGTATGCTTAGGCTGATCAATGAAATCCTGGATTTCAGGAAAATTCAAAACAAAAAAATGCGTCTAAGCGTAGAAGAAATTAATTTCGGGGTTGAAGTACAACGAATCTGTGAAAATTTTTATCCGTTAGCAGAAGAACGTCACATCCATTTCTCTGTCGAAGATCATTCGCACGGGGCGATTTTATGGGCTGATAAAGAAAAACTCGAAACGATCCTGAGCAATTTGCTTTCGAATGCCTTCAAATTTACATTCTCGAATAAATCTATTACGGTCAAGACCTCTGAAACAAATGATAACTTAATCCTTCAAGTTTCGGACGAAGGTATAGGGATCAATAAAGATAAAATCAATTCGATTTTCGACAGATTTTCCAGTTCCGAAAAACAAAATCTCTCTAAGCAGCCGGGAACAGGAGTAGGCATGCACTTAACAAAAGAACTGATCAATATGCATGGCGCTACCATACAGGTAAAAAGCATTGAAGGTAAAGGCAGTACATTTACTGTAACTTTCAGAAAAGGATACAGGCATTTCGGGAACGAAGCCGATTTAATCAAAAAAGAACTGACAACCGAAACAACAGATAAGGAAACTAAAAATATTCAAGAAAATATCGGATATACGGACAATGCAGGAAATCCGATGCAAGAATCTACCGGAAAACCAGTTATGCTGGTCGTTGAGGATAACACCGACTTGCAAGAATTTCTTCGCACCATCCTATGTTCCGAATATGAAGTTCATAAAGCCATAAATGGTGCAGATGCTTTGAACCGGCTAAGCAATTTACAACCGGATATTGTTATTTCGGATGTTATGATGCCCGAAATGGATGGAATAGAGTTTACCCGGAAACTCAAAGAAGACATTAATACGAGCCATATTCCTGTAATTTTGCTCACAGCAAAATCATCGCTTGAGAATCAAATGGAGGGTTTGGAAAACGGAGCAGACGATTATATCACCAAACCGTTTAGCGCAACTTATCTGAAAGCCAAAATCGAGAACATTTTGCGAGCACGTAAAAAACTTCAGGAATACTACGCTTCTCACTCTACCGATAACAAAAATTCTGAAACAAAAAGTCCCGATCAACCGGTACTGAACTCCCGCGATCAAAAATTCATTGATACAATTACCGTCGTGTTGGAAAAGGAACTCGATAACAGCGACTTCACAATCGATGAATTAGTATCACAAGTAGGGTTGGGAAGAACTGTCTTCTTCAAAAAGCTGAAGGCGCTTACCGGTCTTTCCCCCGTAGAGTATATAAGAGAATTTCGCTTGACAAGAGCTACCGAACTGATTTGTAACGATGAATACAACATTTCTCAAATATCTTATATGGTAGGGATCAGCGATCCTCGCTATTTCAGTCGGTGTTTTAAACAAAAGTACGGAATGACTCCTACTGAATATAAAGATAAGATACAAGGAAAAAACAAGTAAATAAAAAACAAAAAACTCTCACATCAGGGAGTTTTTGTTTTTATTATTCCGAATGTATCAAATATTCCACCGTTTATACCGAAAAATACGCTCTTTTATCTCCTATGTGATATAATATTGCATTTAGAAAATACCTAAATAAACAAAATCATGCGGAAAATTTTATTTTTAGCGTTCCAATTCTTGATTTTACACGTTTCTGCAACAACGTATTATGTGTCGACAAATGGAAAACCGGAGGGCGACGGAAGCAAAGAGAACCCCTACAACATAACGACTGCCGTAAAAAAAGCAAATCCGGGAGACGTTATCTATCTTGCCGGAGGGATTTATTCTCTATCGGAAACCGTTAAAATAAGTAGAAACGGAACAACCTCTTCTCCAATCAAGATGCAACCCGAGCCGGAAACTGGACGTCCGGTTCTGGACTTCAGCGGACAACCTCGCTTCGATAGTAATGCCCGGGGAATTCAATTGTCGGGAGATTATTGGCACATTACAGGATTGGATATTATTAAAGCCGGTGACAATGGACTTTATATCGATGGGGGAAACTACAACACAATAGAATTTTGCAGGTTCAGTGAAAACGGAGATACCGGATTACAAATCGGAGGAGGTGCGACATATAATCTTATCCTGAACTGCGATTCATATTATAATGCAGATAAAAATATGGGAAATGCAGATGGTTTTGCCTGTAAAACAAGTGCCGGAACAGGTAACATATTCAGATATTGCCGTGCATGGATGAACTCTGATGACGGATATGACGGATATTTAAAAGACAGCAACGACATCACTACGACTTACGAAGGCTGTTATGCTTTTATGAACGGAATATTGCAAGACGGAACTGCGGCTGGAGACGGTAATGGCTTTAAAATGGGAGGATGCGATGCCGATGCTTTACGCTCGCATAATGCCATATTAAAAAATTGCGTAGCGGCCAAAAATAAAAAAAACGGTTTTGACCGGAATAGCAATATAGGTAGTATGACTCTATATAATTGTACATCCTATGCTAATGAAGGAAACGACTATATTTTCGTAGCAGCCAAAGAAAAACAGCAAGATCTGGCTGAAGGGAAAAAAATAACGATAAAAAATTGCATTTCAGTATCGAATACGACACCGAATATAAGCTGTCGTACAGATCAGATAGATATGAGTCATAACACATGGGACGAAAATCTGAATTGCAACACAGATGATTTTGTAAGCCTGAACATAAATCAATATTTGGCAGATCGTGACGAAAACGGGAATTTACCGGATTTCACCTGTCTGCATTTGAAATCGACCAGTTCGCTCATCGACAAAGGCATCGTCATTACTGGTATTTCCTATAACGGTAATGCCCCCGATTTAGGCGCATACGAATATCAACCGGGAGATATAGATATCGATCCGTCCGACCCTCTCGAAGATTATACGGTAAACTTCAGTACGATTCCGGGAATCTTTTCGGCCGAGACAGTAACAGGAGGAACTACCGGAACACAGCACGGAATTACCATAGGAGGAACTGGCAGTAAATCGGGAAGTTTTATTCCATCACAAGCAGCAAACGCACCAGGATCTTCCGGAGCTGTCAAATTAGACGGCAACGGCTCTTATGTACAATTCCCCAAACAACCTAAAGTAAAACAAGTAATATGCCATGTTGCGGCATCAGGTATCAATATCAATCCCCGTTCCCTATCATTGCAAAGTTCTATAGACGGCATAAATTTTTCCGACGTTCCAGGAGGATTGTTGGAAGTAACTAACGATGCAACAGGAAAAACAATCTGCATCGATTTCGACGGAACAAAAGACCTGTTTTTTCGCCTTATTTCCAAATCTTCGGGATGGAATATATATGATTTTATCGTAAAACCTGATAACATGACCACCGGTGTTCCCGAAACGGAAGTAACCGATATAACGAATATTCATTTAACCGGGAACATTCTATATCTTCCTGAAAACAAATCCGTTACTATATATAATATATCTGGAAAACTTTGTTTTCAAAATAAAAACACGACAACAATCGATTTTTCAACTCAGAATAGAGGATATTATATCGTTCGGGTAAAAGATATGAAAGGGAATATTATTATTGCAAAAATAATGTACTAAATTGCTTAATAACTAATCATTTTTACGAGAAAGGCTGTCTCCGAATAAGAAAAGAGACAGCCTTATGTGTAATCGAATATTTTCTTTATCGGTCAGAATTTTGTATTTATACCTTTATCAGTTCATAATCACGTGTACCCAAACCGATTTTTTCGGCATGCTCCAATCCTGCCCGCCAATTGGTATCCGGATGCAGACAGGCAAATTTATCTACATCTTCAAGATGTTCATGCGGATATTCTTCTGCTAAACGACTGCCCGGAATCAACGGAGCATTCATTACCAAATCGGCACAAGCCATATCCAAAGCAACCGGATCAAGAGATGCAGCCATACCTAGATCGGGAACAATAGCCGCATCATTATGATTCCAACAATCGCATTCAGGCGATACGTTCATAATAAAACTGATATGAAACTGAGGTTTATCTTGCAATACGGCCAAAGAATATTCGGCAATCTTATAGTTCAGCCGTTCCGAAGTATCACCTTCACCCAACTGTGCGGCATCATATTGGCACAAGGCTACACATTGCCCGCATCCGACACATTTTCCATAATCGATTTGAGCGATATGACGATCATTTAGGTGTATCGCATCATGAGCACAATGTTTTACGCAAATATTGCAACCCTTACAATTTGCTTCCTCTATTCTGGGTGATGAAGCAGAATGCAGCTCCAGCTTTCCTCCGACACTGGCACAACCCATTCCGAGATTCTTCAAAGCACCTCCGAACCCGGCTTGTTCGTGACCTTTAAAATGATTCATTGTCACGATCACGTCTGCATCAGCAATTGCCGTTCCTATTTTTGCAGTCCGACAATATTCCTGATTTATTTCGATCTCCTTATAATCAGTTCCTTTCAGTCCGTCTCCGATAATTACATCACACTGCGCCGAGATAGGATTGAAACCATTCTCCATAGCACTGCGTAAATGATCGACCGCATTGGAACGACGTCCCGAATAAAGGGTATTACAATCGGTCAAAAAAGGTTTCGCTCCTAAACTTCTTAACAAATTAGCCATACGAGCTGCATAATTCGGACGGATATAAGCTAAATTACCCGGTTCGCCAAAATGAATTTTTATTGCAGTAAACGGATTCGAAAAATCCAATCCTGCAATACCTGCCCTACGGCAAAGACGTTCCATCTTGTCCAACAAATTACTGGACGGTGTCGTGTGCAGATCGGTAAAAAAAACTTTAGACTTTTCCATATCGATAAATTTATAACTGCAAAAATACAATTTCAAATATATTACAGTACAGACGGAACATACATTTTCCCCTGTCTACTATTCCTCTGCAACATACGTTTCAATAAACGAGCAGTGAATTCATGATTTTTTAATCCCCATTTCGGAGCTATCAACAAATCATCGGGAGACTGGGAAACAAAACGTTCGACTGTAATATCCGGTCTCAGATGTTCGATAAAATCAATCACCAAATCGATATATTCATCGACATCGAACAGGTGAAATTCTTCAGGATTCTCCACCTGCTCGTACGCCATACGGGTATTGCGGATCAGTTGCAACTGATGTAATTTCAATGTCGACAATGGCAACTGAGACAATCTTTCTGCATGAGAAATAATCATTTCCCGATCTTCTCCCGGAAGTCCCAAAATCATGTGAGCTCCGGCTAAAACTCCGGCATTTGCCGTACGCATTACCGCATCCGCAGAATCGGAAAAAGTATGTCCCCGGTTTATTCTTCTCAACGTCTCGTCGCATGTCGATTCTATGCCATACTCGACCAAGACAAAATATTTTTTCGACAGCTCCGATAAATAGGAAAGAAGTCGATCCGACATACAATCGGGACGTGTACCGATAATCAACCCCACAACACCATGAACGCTCAAAGCCTCTTCATACTTACCCTGCAACGATCGCAAATCTCCGTAAGTATTGGTGTAGGCCTGAAAATAGGCTAAATATTCCATATCGGGATACTTGCGCCCGAAAAAACCGATTCCTTCCTGCAGTTGCTCGGTAATAGACTTGTCGGTATGGCAATATTCAGGACTGAAAGTCTGATTATTGCAATAGGTACACCCCCCTTTTCCTTTTGTCCCATCTCTATTCGGACAGGTAAATCCGGCATTTATAGAAATTTTCTGAACTTTACCTCGAAAATATTTTTTCAGAAATACCCCGAAATCGGCATAAGGTTTATCATCCATTCTTATCTTCCGTACTCCCTATAAAATCCGACAATCGCTTCTATCCCTTTGTCCATAATATCTATCGGCATATTTTCATTCGGTGAATGCGTCGCATCCGACTCCAGACCGAAACCCATAAGAATAGATTTTACTCCTAAAACTTTCTCGAAAGCTGCGATAATAGGAATGCTCCCCCCCCGACGAACAGCCAAAGGTTTCTTCCCGAAAGCATCCTCATAGCCTTTTTCCGCAGCTTTATATGCCGGAAGATCTATCGGGCATACATACCCTTCTCCCCCATGCATCGGTGTCACTTTTACCCGTACATAATCAGGAGCAATACGATTGATATAATCGATAAACATTCCTGATATTTTTTCATGTTCCTGATGCGGAACCAGACGACACGAAACTTTAGCATAAGCCTTAGATGGAAGAACCGTTTTCGACCCTTCTCCCGTGAAGCCGCCCCAAATTCCGCAAACATCGAATGTCGGACGAATCGCCGTACGCTCCAGCGTCGAATACCCTTTCTCTCCGAAAAGAGCTTTTACATCCAATGATTCACGATATTTATCTTCACTATAAGGAACGGCAGCCAACATCTCCCGTTCCCGAGCAGAAACTTCTTCTACGTCATCATAGAAACCGGGAATCGTAATATGTCCGTCATTATCGGTAATTCCGGCGATCATTTTACACAAAACATTTATAGGATTTGCCACCGCACCTCCGAAAATACCTGAATGTAAATCCCGATTAGGTCCGGTCACTTCTATTTCCCAATATGCCAATCCCCTCAAACCGGTAGTAATAGAAGGGACATCCGCTCCCACCATACTCGTATCGGAAACCAAAATTATATCCGATTTCAAAAGGTCTTTATGAGCAAGGCAAAAATCTTCAAGCCCGGGAGAACCGATCTCCTCTCCGCCTTCAAACAAAAACTTAACATTGCATTTCAACAGCTTCTCCCGCAAAGCAATCTCAAATGCCTTGACTTGCAAAAACGATTGACCTTTATCATCGTCAGCCCCCCTCGCCCACAAACGTCCGTCCTGAATTACGGGTTCAAAAGGATCGGTATTCCACAACTCCAAAGGCTCGACAGGCATCACATCATAATGCCCATAAACCAAAACCGTAGGAGCTGACGGATCGATAACTTTAGAAGCAAATACTACCGGATTTGCTGAAGTCGGCATCACCTCTGCCATATCGACACCGGTCTCCAGCAATAAATTTTTCCAGCGCAAAGCGCACTCTTGCATATCGTTCTTATGTGAAGGATCTGAACTTATAGAAGGTATTCTGATCAAAGAAAACAACTCCTCCTGAAACCGTCCGCGATTTTTCTCAATATATTCTTTTACATTCATACTTTCAAATCTTTATTTTTCAAATACATTCAATCCATATGTCTCGTTTTATTTAACAAATAATGATCGAGAATAACCATTGCCGCCATAGATTCGACGATAGGAACTGCCCGAGGCAATACACAAGGGTCATGACGTCCTTTTGCCTTCAGATTTATCTCATTGCCGGCATAATCCAGTGTTCGGATATCACGCAAAATAGTAGCAATAGGTTTGAATGCAACTCTGAAATAGATATCTTCTCCATTGGAAATTCCTCCTTGTATTCCTCCCGAATGATTTGTCATTGTAGAAACTTTACCGTCCTTTTTTATAAACACATCATTCATTTCAGATCCGCGATACTGAACACCATCGAATCCCATACCATATTCGAAACCTTTTACCGCATTAATGCTCAACATGGCATTACCCAAATCGGCATGTAATTTATTAAACACCGGATCACCCAATCCCACCGGGACGTTCTTAATGACACAGGTAATGACCCCACCAATCGTATCCCCTTCGGACTTGACATCTGCAATCAATTCTATCATCTTTTCTGCCGTATCGGCATCAGGGCAACGTACGATATTCGATTCTATCTTATTCAAATCATAATGAGTATAATCCTTAGGCAATTTGATCGGTCCTACCTGAGAGGTAAATGCCCTGATATCGACAGAAAGTTTTCTTAATGCCAACTTTGCCAAAGCCCCGGCGACACATCGGGCAATCGTCTCTCTTGCCGAAGAACGACCGCCTCCTCGATGATCCCGGTATCCGTATTTCTGCTGATATGTATAATCTGCATGGGACGGACGATAGGCTTCTCTTAAATTATCGTAATCACTGGAATGCTGATTTTCATTATACACGACAAAGCCGATAGGTGTTCCTGTAGAATATCCGTTAAATATGCCTGAAAGAAACTCTACCTTATCTCCTTCTTTTCTCGGAGTAACAATCGAAGACTGTCCGGGACGACGACGGTTCAACTCTTTCTGTATAAAATCCATATCGATCTCAACTCCTGCAGGCATCCCATCGATAACGCCTCCTACTCCTTTTCCATGAGACTCACCGAATGAAGTAAGCCTGAATATTGTTCCGAAACTATTCATCGTCTAAATATATTACTAAAATATATGCAAGTAAAGATACGACTTTTTCCTGAATAGAAAAACATGAAATTAAACTTATCTAACGGTAAAATCTTCCCGATTTTTTTATTACTCTGATAAAAACGGTACTATTTAGAACTTTAAATTTTCCAATAAAAAAATCTTTTTATTTCTATAAAAAAGAAGAATGAAACAAAGTACAATAACTAAAAAAATACCTACATTTGTAATCAAGATTTTAATCTTTTATCAATAAAAAACAGAGAAAAATGAAAAACCTGAAATTTACAGCGCTGTTTTTAGCTGCGATCATGATGCTCGCCAGTTGAGGTACAATGAATAATACAGGTAAGGGTGCTCTCATTGGCGGGGGTGGCGGTGCTGCTTTAGGTGCCGGAATCGGTGCTCTTATAGGAAAAGGTAAAGGTGCGGCAATCGGTGCTGCCGTGGGTGCTGCGGTAGGTAGCGGCGCAGGAGCTCTTATCGGGAAAAAGATGGATAAGCAAAAAGCCGAACTGGAAAAAATAGAAAATGCTCAAGTTTCTACCGTAACAGACCAAAACGGACTTCAAGCTATTAAAGTGACTTTTGACAACGGTATTCTATTTAAATTGAACAGTTCAACTTTGAATGCAGTTTCAAAAACAGCATTGTCTCAATTTGCCGCATCTCTAAAAAATACTCCGGAAACTGATATTACAATATGGGGACATACCGACAATACCGGGACTTTAGCCGTAAACGAAAGGATTTCCGCTCAAAGAGCTGAGGCTGTTGCCGACTTTCTCGTACAAAATGGTATTCCCAGAAGCAGAATGACTACAGCCGGCAAAGCATACCACGAACCTGTCGCCAGCAACGATACTGAAGCAGGACGTGCACAGAACCGTCGGGTGGATATCTATATCACAGCAAACGAAAATATGATTAAACAAGCCGAACAAGGGACTCTACAATAAAAACAGTTCTTTAAAAATTTTGAAACGCCTCCGAAAATTTAAGAGAAAATTTTCGGAGGCGTTTCCATATAAAGAAAAATTTTGCCGATTCTCACAATCCCGAAAGTCAACCGGAATAAATTGTTGTTAAAAAAAATTTTCATCGAATTTAATTTTCAAAATCCCAAAATCTTTATTGTATATTTGTTATATTCATTAAAATACAAGAATTAATTCAATACGACTATGAAAGTATCTTATCTCTTATTAGCAGAAGGTTTTGAAGAAATCGAAGCTCTTGCTACTACAGACATGTTACGCCGGGCCGGTATGGAAATAAAAACAGTATCTATCTCTCCGAAATTAGAAGTCAAAGGTGCCCATGACATCATTGTCCGTGCAGATATGACTTTCGATACACAAACTATATCTGACGCACAATGGATCATATTACCCGGAGGATTGCCCGGCGCAAAACATCTTGAAGAGTATGCACCACTGATCGAAATGCTGAAAAAAAGGGCAGCTTCAGGAGAAAATATCGCTGCAATTTGCGCGGCACCGGCTCTCGTTCTCGGGAAGAACGGAATTTTGAAAGGTAAACGGGCCACTTGCTATCCGGGATTCGAACAATTTCTCACCGAAGCTACTTACACAGCTCAACCGATCGAAATAGACGGAAACATTATTACCGGAAACGGCCCGGCTTCTACGATAAAATTTGCTGCAAAAATTATCGAAAACACATTGGGCAAAGAAACCGCCGACTCTGTTTTAAAAGGAATGATGACAGAAAACGCATAGTAAAAATTTACAAAAAATGCCGACAAGATATTTTGTGAGGATTGTCGGCATTTCTATTTCCCCGACTTTATAAACTTTCTCTGTTCTCATCTGAATTTTACTCGGGTTAGATTTGAAAGTTTCTTTCGAGGATGTTTTTCTGTTTTTATAAGAAGGATAACGGACTATCCGACGAATGAAAACGGGAAAACAGACTGAAAGGAAACACAAAAATGGCCTGATTATATTATTATTAGAAATCCACACAGGCTCTTAATCAACAAAGAAACTTTTATCCTTAATTTTATTTTTTATTATCTCTATCAAATCTTTGTTTGTACAATCCATAAAATCCATAAAGGGACAGATACTCTCAACATTAACCATACACCAGTCCCCGATAAACTGGATATAATTATTTTCATCTACGATCAACTTAAATCCCAATTCCGTATCAGAGTTTCTTAATGTTGTCACTGCCAACTCACTAAATTTCCCATCATAGCTTTTATTTCCGCAACATAAGCGCATTTTACCTTTTCTACTAAGACTGATCGATGCAGGTTCATTCACTTCTTGTAATTTACCTTCAGCATCAGCGACTTTATAATATTTGAAATAAAGCATATAATCGTACTCCGAAGCAACATCGTATATATCGGTCGTGTTATAAATCACCTCCCATTCGCCATTTTTAGAAATATAAAACTTATTGTGCTTTTTCTTTGGAACACAAAGAGAACATTTCGAATTATTTATATAGTAATAATTTTCGTCTTCGTCATATTTCATATAAGAAGCCCATACCCCATCCTCAGATTGAGGACGGTATTCTGCCCAATTATTCCCGTCTTTTACAAAATACCCTCCTTCGTAGCAATATATTTGACGCCCGTTTGCTTTAAAATAGCTATAAATCTCTTTTGTATAATAAATCACCTCCCATTCGCCATTTTTAGAAATATAAAACTTATTGTGCTTTTTC
>NZ_CEVCIF010000019.1:0-61385 GCF_982245605.1 Coprobacter fastidiosus
ACCGAAATAAACAATAGCAAAAGGGGCTATCCGACTTTTTGGACAGCCCCTTTTATAATAGCCTAGCCGGATTTATTATTTCCCGGCTAACGGAGCAGCTTGTGTATAAGTACGAGCACCGAGTTCCTTATCTAAAGTATAGATACCAAATCCATTGTCCTTAATCATTTTAAGACTGTCAATAATGCCTTGAGCCGTCTCTTCTTCTTCTACTTGTTCATCGATAAACCACTTTAACATACTTTGAGTCGCATAGTCTTTTTCCGCTGTAGCCAAAGCATACAAATCATTGATCATAGAAGTTACTTTCTGTTCATGAGCGAGAGTATCTTCAAAAGCAGACAAAGGAGTGTTCCATTCGGTCTTTACCTCGGCAATAGGAGCTAATGTTACTTTTCCCCCTCGAGAAAGAATGTATTTTGTAAAAATCAACGCATGATCTTGCTCTTCTTTAAACTGAGTTTCAAACCAATTCGCAAATCCGGGGTTTCCTTTTACTGCAAAATTAGTAGACATAGACAAATAAAGATATGCAGACCAAAACTCCGCATTTACTTGAGCATTTAAAGCTTCCTCAATCTTTTTACTTAACATGACTATTTAATTTTAATAAAATGAATAGAACTCTCAAAGATATACAAATCTTATCAAACGCAATAATGATTTATCATTTTTCTCAAATAAAAAACTTGTTTATCCAAACATATTTTATTCTCTCTTTCAATCGACTGAGATCTTTTCCATTTGTAAAGTAAGATCTGAACATAAATGTTCTTGCTCTCCCAACTTTCCGTTACGATCATAGCAATTACCTGACACAGAAAGATTTTTAACCGCAAAAGCTTCGACTCCATATCCGTTATTATAGCGGATTCTATTTTTTCGAATTTTGAGATTACTCGATCCCTTATATAAAAATTCCGACAAAATACCACAACCGTCATTTCCTTCTATCAAATTTTCAGAAATATTTATACCAGAACATTCGGACAATAAAACTCCATGCCATGCATTCCGGGCTATTTCACAATCTTTCAAATCTAATGAACGGCAATGATCCAACACAACACCTGCTCCATGTAAAGAGGTATCGAAACGACTATCCCGCACAACTCCACCATCAACACGCTGCAACAATAAATTATGTTGAAGTCTCGGCCCCGGTACGACAAATGTCCCATTCTCAGTAAAATCGCAAGCTTCTATTTTTACATTTTTTGCACCTGAAATATATACTCCTGTACGAGAAAAATTAATTACAGAAAGATTTCTCAAGGTTATCCCGGAAAGTGAATAATTTTTTTCACTACGGAAAGATATTCCGGCCAAATTATTTGCATAACGTCTTTGTCTTTCAAAGCGTCCGGCATTGGGATCAAAACCAGCAGCATGTTCCCGAGCGCCTTCTATTATCAAATTTTCAATAACGACATCACTCATGTCTGGCGTGGCAGCCATAATTGCAGCAGTTCGTACAGACGGTGTAAACATAAGAACTGTTTTTGTACCTTCTCCGATCAAATGCGTCCCCGAATGGATTTTCAGAGTTTTATTCATCGTGTACTCTCCGGCTTTCAAAAAAATTGTACGCTTGTGTCCCGCCTCATTATCCAATATTTGCTGTAACGAATCTCCAGGCGATACGACAATCGCACCTTCCGGTATTTTAAAATCCGATACTCTTAACGCTCCTGCAGGATAAGCAATCTTACTGCAAATCAAAGGTCTCTGCTCGGGCGTTTTTCCCTGAAAAGCCGCACGGAAAGCTGTAAGCAATATCAACGAAGACTTATCCCGAACTTTATCACATATAGAACGAGTATATGGCATGTCTATTCCCTGGGCTTTATAGTGTTGATAGACATACTCTATCCCGTAATCATTGCGTAAATCCTTATCACGATGAGAAGGTTCTCCGTAAGAGAAAATATCTTCTCCTAAAAGAAAACGAGAAGTATATTCATAACCTAATGCCAAACGGTTATCACCGGCAGAAAAAAGATCAACGCCTTGTGTATAGGCAATTCGGGCTGCTCCGGCAAATTCACCAAGCCCCATTTGTACATGTCCCTGATCCCGGGTAGTTTCTTGACATTGTCCATTCGGAAAAATATATTTAATCAAACTGCCGTTTGCCTTTCCATGCAAATAATGATAAACTGCATTATCAAAAAGCGGCCGATCATTGGTAAAAATAGCGATCGACAATAAAGTATGCATAATCGCTCCATCCCAATTTCCGTTTGCCTGAGGGAAATAGAATCTCAATAACGGATAATACACGCTCATAATCATTTCTGTAAAAGCCGCTGTGTGATTTTCAGTCCAACCCGGATAAGTATATCTTAAAATTTCAGCGGCATTGCAAAATTTATATCCGGAAAGAGCAACCAGCAACTTAGCGTTGTTTTCGTCCAGACTACGCAATGATTCAGACCACTTTCCTATAATTTCAATCGCTTTTTCAGCATAGGCTTTATCTTCTGTAATATACCATAAAACAGCACAATTATAAGCCATTACCGCACCTTTAGAAAGATCCGATCCGCCAATATCAGGTTTTCCGTACGGTCCACTGATAACATGCGCATAAGTCTTAACTTCGAAAGAAAGAGGTGTTTCCGCCTTTAGACGCTCAAAAGCTCCCCGCCAAGGCTGTTCTCCCGCCAATGTTTTATTCTTCATCAACTCAAGATCTTCCCGGCACATATCGATACCGGGATGGATAAAGGTCTGTGCCGACAAGCCGACAAAAACGAATACGGTAATCAAAAACACTACCGCAAATTTAAGATGTGTTCTCATAATATAAAATAATTAGTGTGTGTATAATTCTTTATTCTGAAAAAGATCCGGCCAACTTCTCAAAAGTTTTCCAAAGATTATTATCCGGAACCGGAGCAGTTATATCAATTTCTACCTTGGATACCGGATGAATAAATTTAATATGACGAGCATGCAGGCTAATGCCTCCGTCTGGATTAGATCGTTCAGCACCATACTTCAAATCACCCTTTATAGGACACCCGATCTTAGACAACTGACATCGAATCTGATGATGTCTTCCTGTTTTCAAATCTATTTCCAATAAATAATATTTATCGCTATGAGCAACTATCCGGTATGCAAGAACAGCTTCTTTAGCATTAGGTTTCATTCTGTCCCATGCAACCGACTTGTTCATTTTCTCATTCCTCACAATATAATGAGTAATCTCATCCGAGTCTTTCGGCGGACGATTTTTTACGATCGCCCAATATTTTTTTTTCACCTCATTATTGCGAAACATCTCATTCATCCGTGTCAGAGCTTTGCTTGTTTTAGCAAAAATCACCAATCCGCTCACCGGACGGTCGAGCCGATGGGTTACCCCGACAAATACATTTCCGGGTTTACCGTACTTCTCTTTCAGCCATAACTTCAACATTTCAGATAGAGGAGTATCTCCGGTTTTATCACCCTGTACGATCTCCGATGTCGTTTTATTTACAATAATCAAATGATTATCTTCGTACAATACCGTCATAAAATATACATTAGATATGAAACAAAGATAGGGATAAAAAAACAGAAGGTAAAAGAATCGTAATGATTCTTTTACCTTCTGAATATATGTTATAAAATATTCTTTACATATTCATACCGCCACAACAGTGAATAACTTGCCCGGTAACATATGAAGAAAGGTCAGAAGCGAGGAAAGTACATACGTTAGCAACATCTTCGGGTGTACCGCCACGACGTAATGGAATTTGTTTTGCCCAAGCTTCTTTCACTTCATCAGATAATGCACCTGTCATATCGGTAATGATAAATCCCGGAGCGATACAATTGGCACGAATACCGCGAGAACCAAGCTCTTTTGCAATAGATTTAGCCAGACCTATCATACCGGCTTTCGATGCTGAATAATTACATTGTCCGGCATTACCCGATACACCGACAACAGAAGACATGTTTATGATACTCCCGCTCTTTTGTTTCATCATAACAGGAGAAACTGCGTGTATAAAATTAAATGCAGATTTCAAGTTCACATTGATTACCATATCCCATTGGGCTTCTGACATACGCATCATCAGACCGTCCCGAGTGATTCCTGCATTATTTACCAAAATGTCGATGCGTCCAAAATCTTTTACAATCTCAGTAACAACGTTATGTGTATCTTCAAAATTCGCTGCATTCGAAGCATACCCTTTTACTTTTACACCTAAAGCTGCTATTTCAGCTTCTGTAGCTTTTGCATTATCATCAATGGCCAAATCGGTAAACGCAATATCCGCACCTTCATTTGCAAATTTGATGGCAATCGCTTTGCCTATTCCACGAGCCGCACCTGTAATAACGGCAACTTTTCCTTGCAATAATTTCATAAGTTATCTTATTAAATAGATTAAAATCAAAATTTCACTAAAAATCCGCCACTTGAATAACCTCCACCAAAAACAGTGACAGCGACCTTATCTCCTTTTTTCATTTCATGGATATGCTGCGCCAAAACCAGCATGGCACTTGCCGAACCTGTATTTCCCAACTCCCGAATATTATTCAGAAAACGGTCTTCTCCGAGCTTCAACTGATGAGCGACATTCGCTACGATACGCATATTTGCCTGATGACATATAATATAATTCAAATCGTCAATCGACATCTGGTTATCCGAAGTCAAATGTTCAAGAACTTCAACCATATATTTACACGCATGCATGAACACATCTCGACCTTCAGGCATTGTAATTCCATCTTCTTTCGGTTTCAAATGCACAGCATCCGGGCCTTTACCGATATGCCCCAAACCTCGAGTATAAATACTGGTTATCTCCGCTTCGCCTTCTTTCTGCAAATCTTTAGAAACAAAAAGAGCGACTGCGGCATCACCCCATAAATGTCCGCATTTGGGATCACTTTCATTGCTATAATAAGTATTATGCTCTGAACAAACAACCAAAGCTTTGGTTGCTTTTCCCATGGCAAAATAGCCCTCAACAACCTCAAGTGCATTACTGAATGAAGAACAAGCCGATGATATATACAAAGCTTTTGCCTTTTCTATCTTAAATTCGCGTTGGGCAACATGAGCCAAAGTAGCCACCGTATCACGAGGAGAATAACATGCGGAAACAATCAAATCAACATCTTTTATGTCGTACGGCAAATGTGGTATGGCAACCCGTATCGCTTCTAACCCCATTGTATCTGAATTTTCTCCTTCTCCGGCCTTAGATCGCGTATTTATACCCGTTCGCTGTAATATCCAGTCACTGGTTAACCCATTAATTTCAAAAAAATGGTCGTTAGACACTCTTTCTGTAGGGATATAATACCCGGTCGCATTAATATACATACAATTTTAAATTAGTAATTTATTAGTTTTGTTGCTTTATTTCTTGATTCCATACAACACAAGATCTGCTATATATTCTTTTACCCGAAGCCTTTCCAGCCCCATCTCGGTAAAATTATCCCGTATATAAGGCACATCTAAACCTTTTAGAGCATAATGCAATATCGTCGCTGTTGCAGAAACGCTGGTAATTCTAAAATCTCCTCTATCGACACCCTCCTTCAAAATTCCCTTTAGCAACACAACTTCGTGCATATCGATATTCTTACGAGCTTGCTCTACTTTCCAAATATCCCTGAAAAACTCTGCTTTTAAAGTGCCATTACGCAAAACGGTCTCTTTAACCGCCTCAAGTCTGGTAAGAATATAATTAGTAAGTTTTTCTTCAGGAGGGAGATCTTTATTAGCTATATCTTTAAGCCGTTGCAATAAATGTGCAAGTTCCGATTCTACTACTGCCCAATAAATCTCGTTTTTATTTTTGAAATACGTATAGAGAGTCCGTCTTCCTTTACGAGATGCAATGGCAATGTCATTCATCGTAGTATTTTCCAACCCCGACTTAGCAAATAATTGACGTGCTACATCGACCAGCATCTCACGAGTTTTAGACATATAAATGTTTTTTACTTTTGCACACTTAATTAAAAACTGTGCAAAAGTAACTATTTTATCTTAACCTCAAAACTTATCATATACATTTTATCATATTATATGAATAAAATACCATAAATAGCGAGTTTTACACCATAAAAATGTAATTATTTATTCATATTGGAACAACACAGAAAAGAGAAACATATATATCTATTTTAGAATCCATTTAAAATAAAAATATTGCAGTTATAAAATCTATAAATTTTCCTATATTAAAACGGAAAATAATTGGATTTTTCATAAAAAACACATAAAAGAAGCCATGTCAATATTTTGACACAGCTTCTTTTTGCGCAGATTAATTTGTAAAGGAAAACTTAACTTATCACTGTTTGATAAATTTCAATGTTGAAGTATATGTATCATCTGTAATCCGGATATAATATAGTCCGGTAGCCAGATCACCTACATAAATTTGTTCAGATGCTGAAACAGAACGAACAAGAACTCCGTTTAACGTATAAATATCAGCTTTTTTATATTCATCACCTTTGATGCGAATATAACTTAATGCCGGATTAGGATATACACTCCAAGAAACTGCTTTCTCACTTTCCGATATTGCAGACGGCACTGAAGCCTGAGGATTTACCGACAAGCCATCTAAACAAAAATAAGTCGGAGTATTCATCCCATAATCTCCATTATCTGAAGACGACAAAGAAAACTCTATCGAAGAAACCTCTCCCAAAGAAGACAAATCCATCCAACTCCAGTCTGTGACGATATAATCGTCACAACTATAATCTGAACGATAATCAGCCAAATAAAAATCGACACTTCCGGTCTCGGTATCACCATTCTTTCCAACAGCCGTCAATTTTAAGAAATCTGGATCTGTCCCGTTTTCTCCACCAAACTTTTTCCCATAAGAATCACCATATTTCATCGAAATATAATTTATGGCAGCATTCGTCACATACACACCGTTTACTTTATGAGACATTCCGTCTGCAAAAGATATAATACTTTGATCACTATATGAGTCCCAATATCCGAAAATATATGGGGTATTATCCCCGTTTACGCCTGCTCCGGTCACTGCAGCGTAAGTATTCTGCGGCAAATATTCCCAAGAACTTACGACATCTGTATTTACACTGCCATCCGGGTTGTATAAATCCGAAGGTTCATTCAGATCGGGTTGCTGTTTACTGCAAACAAAACCGTCCCAAGAGAAAGAACCCCCACCCCAATCCGTTGCCGAATGTGAAAAACGGAACAAATCATTAAAATCAAAGAATTTCGTTTCTGTATCGAAAATAAAATCCGAAACCTTTGTCGATTCATCTAAAACTGCTTCGGATAAATCCAAAACAACAGATTTGTCTTCAGATACTTGAGCATCGGGATGAAGATCTATGACAGACTTAAATTCTGTCGATGTCTCTCCTACAGCTCCGACACATTGATTCAAAGCAGTATATACCTTCACAAAATCGATATGTGTCAAACGAACAGGATTTCCGTATTTATCGACAGCCCAATCTATTTTCATCCCAATTTTCTCATCTGACTCATTGGCACTCCAATTATCGGCATACCCCCAATCATAAGCCGGAAATTGCCATATATTTCCGGACTGTACAGCATTTGAAGGTAATAAAGAACCCGAAAATGTCAACTCATCCGATTCGATCCACATCGGATAATAAGACTGCTGTTTATGGAAAGTATTACGTAATACATAACCTGTATTTCCCAAATTATCTTTCCACATTACATCCGCAATATTATTATTTTCCGTTTCTGTACGAAATGAAGCCGGATTATTTATATAATTTTCATCAGGAGTTTCTCCTTTCCGTATTTCTATATCGTATTGAGGTCTGTAATAAGTTATTTTATAATTATGAACTGTCTTGGGGTTATTATATTCCGAACCGGCCAATTCATACCACTCATCATCAGGAAGACCATTTCCATTCTTATCTTGAGATACCATAATAATTCCACACTCGGCATTATTTACATACGCATTTCCTGCTGTCTTAAAATCATACTCACCGGGAACATTCACAATCGGTTTATCAAAACCGACAACCACATAACCTCCATAAGCCCCTAAACCGATAAACGAACTACCGGCTTTCATTGTCGATTCTGCCTTTGCCCGAATCGATTCATCCGTATCTCCTGCTTCATATTTAGGCAAAGATGCATTCACGAATTGCCCGGGTGCAGGCACATATTCCAATACTTTAGTCACTGATGTCGTTTGCCCCGCCACATTTAACGAAACTGACAATAAACTGCAACAAAGCAATACTCGGGACTTTCTCACCCCCTGCAAAACAAAATCTTTTTCACAATTAAAACGTAAAAATCTCTGCATACTGATATATTTATTTGATTCTAACCAAAATCAAATAGCCAACTAAAAATAAGGGAGTGAACATTATATGGTAAAATACCGCGCAATAATACTCAAAAGCTTATTCCTCGAAAGCTATTGAAATGAATCTGCCTGGCAGGTCTTCTGACTTACTCCTGTTTTGAACGCCTTCCCATTTATATATAATAAACAGTGGCAAAGTATTTTATCAAAACATTTTACAGAGCTTACAGCAGCGGGACTGTTCAGGATTCTCACCTGATTCCCTTTTAATCATGTCTCTGAACAGAAACTATGAACCGAAGCGCAGCAAAGATAATACTTTTATTACAAAATTATTTTAGAGCCTATCTAAATTTTATGGAAATATTTTTTCTGCTTATTCTGTCTGTAAAAAATTCATATCTTAAATAGAACTTTAGGCTATATCTCATAAAAAATCCGAGAAGCTACAATGTAACTTCCCGGAACCTCATAAATTATTAAATTCTTAATTATTCTTCACCTTAATGCCGAAAGAACAATATGTCAGATATAATATGCAAACCAAAATAACTGCGACAGATCCGTTCTGACTTCCAACCAAATCCGTAGCATATCCCATTAAAGGAGGGACAATCGCTCCACCAAAAACTCCCGTAATCATTAAACCGGAAATTTCATTCGCTTTGTCGGGACGACTTTGTAATGCCATAGAGTAAATAACAGAGAAAATACTTGAACATACAAACCCTACTAACCCGATCATTGTGTATATTAACATCAAATCATTCACAAAAAACAGAGCTAACATACCTAAAATCGCTATAAGAATATTGATCCGGAAAAATTTAACAGGTGAATATTTCGCTAATAAGGCCGTACCGACAAAAGCCCCGACCGTACGACAAGCAAAATATACGCTCGAACCGAATCCCGCGGCATCAACAGCCATGCCACAACGTTCTATTAGCAATTTCGGAGCAATAGTATTCATTCCTACATCTGTACCTACGACAAATACTATTCCTAAGAAAAGGAGCAAAATCGTTTTATCTTTCAATAATCCGAATGTCGCTCCGAATGACGAAGCTGAATCGGGTTTTTCTTCCTGAATAGGACTAACCAACAGCCAAAGCGTAGAAATCAAAGTTATTACAGCAAAAATAGGGAAAAGATATTCCCAAGATCCGAAAAAGCTCAAGGCAAATGCGGCAATAAACGGCCCGCAGAATGATGATATTGCCTTAATAACTTGTCCTCCGGTTAACGAACTGGTCAAAGCATCGCCTTTTACGACATTGGTCAATAACGGATTTAAAGAAACTTGTAAAATCGTATTTCCAATTCCTAAAAACGCAAAAGCGACCATACAAGATACCAAGTTGTAAGAAATAAAAGGCAACATCATTCCCACAATGGTTATAACCATACTTACCAAAACTGTCCGCTTCCGTCCAATTTTATTCATCACGATAGCTGTAGGAACGGACAGAAGTAAAAACCAGAAAAATACTGCAGAAGGGATAAAACCTGCTAATGTTTCGGACAATCCGAAATCGTTTTTTACATAAGAGGTAGCCATACCGACTACATCACAGAATCCCATGATAAAGAATCCGAACAGCACTGCGAGAAGTGCCGATAATGAAGTTTTGTTTTTCATCTGAGGTCAATTGTGTGTATTATTAATGAACCAAAATTATGCAAAATGATCGTAATAGCGATATAAAATAGCAGATTTTTTTAGAGTTTCTCTGAATTTCTCAAGAAAAAAGGGATAATACAGATATTAATTTAAATGATAAAACAATATATATCTTACTATATATAAATTATTTATCCAAGATATCGGTTATCAAAATCTCACACAAAGATTTTTTTAACTATTCGTTTTCGGTTACTATAAGAACCTGCCTAAATTTTCCAACAAAGAAATATTATCTGGTCATCTTTACGTTTTCTTCCGTTCTATTTCCCGTTTTCACTCATCAGATAGCCCCGCTCTATCATCCTCACAAAATAAAATACGAAATAAGATTTTAAACTGTATCTAAAAAATATATTCCCTGAAATTACTTATTGTATTTCAGGGAATATATTTTTACCTTGCTTAAAAACCTTCACCAGCCGACAGAAGGAATTACTAATAATGGTGTATCTGCATGGAATAACATCTTATGAGCAATACTCGGATTGAACAACCTTGCAAATATATTTCTCTTTCGTGTCGTCATTGTTAATATGTCTATTTTCTCATCTCTGATAAACTTTTCTACACTATTCAAGAAATCATCTCCATTCAACATCATATAAGCAACTTCACGTCCTGGGTAATGTTTATCGAAATATTCTTTCATCCCTGCCAATTTGATCTCATTCCAAGCGTCCCGCTTCGTATTCATATGAACGAAATTGACTTTAAAATCATACGAACCGAATAACCTCATAAATGTATCTATCGCTATCAAATCTTGTTGATCGAAGTTCGTAAAAAACGCAATGTTATTTACCTCATCAATCATAGTAAACGGAACACTTTCCGGAACGGCAAATACAGGGAATTTTGTAGAGTCCAGAACTTCTGCCGTGACACTTCCTATCAAATCAAGTTCTTTTTGGCTTTTTCCGCGCGTACCCATTACAATCAACATAGGGTTGTATTCCTTACTGTAATGATTGATTTCATCTTCCGGAATGCCTTCCCGAAGAATATAATCGAATTCTACGTCCGGCAGTAACCCTTCGGCAATCTGCTTATGTAAAGTCTCGACAAAACGAGCCATATCTTTTCCTACTCGATCTTGCACCTGTTTCAGCGCTTCATCTTCAGAAACTTCATAAGTAAATGTATCGGTGATTGGTATAGCACCCGGAAAATACGGGCTGAAATAAGCGTGGAATAGCATCACTTTGGCATTATGAGCCTTTGCAAAATCAAAGCCGATCTGACAGGCTTTAAAAGAATAGTCGGAAAAATCGACCGGAATTAGAATTTTCTTTTCGTGATTTTTACTTTTATCTTTTTGATGATCTTTATCATCGAAAAGCGAATATTGTTCTAAAATTTGAAGAGCATGCGGTAAATCCTGTTCTCTGATTCTTACGCGTACGCCTGACGATATTACCGGCTGTATCAGATTTACGTTTTGGATAGCCACCGGGATATCCTCGTTCTCCAGAATGCCTTTTATAATCTGAGCCTTTTCGTACGTATAAATGGCTATAGTGATTAATTTATCATCGCCCATAACGCAAAAGTTTAAAAATTATTTACTTCTATTTTTCTTCGGCCATGCTATTCTCTTCTTGAAGAATAGACATCGCCATATCATATATAGTAGTGTTGTCCAATACGACTATACCACCGTCAGGACCTGGTTCTATGTGCAGACCGCAATTTTTCCCGTATTCATAATTATTTCCACCGAAATAATTACGTACTGTTTGTACTGTTACATTCAACTCATCTGCAATTCTGTGCATAGAACCATCGGGTAAACAATCTTTGATACGGCGAAGTTCATTAAATGTTATTGTTTTAGTCATAGTCGTTAATGTTTTAAATGGTTAATAGCTATGGTTTGTAATACGCATTAAATTTATATTTAAAAATCCACATTTCCAAATTTATCGGACTTTTTTATCGTTCATTCTAATAAAAAAACTCACAGGGAAAATTTTCTGTGAGTTTTTCAGTATAAATTAACAGGGTTTACTTTATTCTGAAATTAATCCAAGGAGATAGAATCAATATAGCCAAAAACGTAACATAAATTACAGCAACAATTATACGAACATCCTTATTATTATAATAAGGAGAAAGATTCCCTTGAAGCCATCCTCGCTTTACTGCATTACTGCGCCCCGTAACATATAGATAATAACCTCCCCATCCGGTCAATATTCCCCAAACACTTCCTGCTAAAATATCTCCCGGATAATGAACTCCTAAATACATACGGGAATAACATGTCAGCAAAGCCCATATAATAGCAGTAATCGTATATAATTTATTTCTGAATAATAACGCAGTAAAAGTTACCAAACCGGCAGCATTCGCAGCATGACTCGATATGAAACCGAATTTTCCGCCCCGATATCCGTTTGCAATAGTAACGAACTGAGAAAAGTCCGGATCTTGAGCCGGTCTGAAACGGGCAAAATAAGGTTTACAAATCGTCGAAGCAAATTGATCGCATACAGTAACGACAAGAATCATCATTAATATTGTCCATAACGCATCTTTCCAATTTTTTCGAAAATACACCCAAACAAATGACAAAATAAGCGGTATCCAGATATATTTTCCGGTATATACCCACATAACCTGATCCCAATATACAGTATGATATCGATTGAACAATAACAATATTTGTTGATCTATCTTGATAAGTTCCTCAAGCATAATGTCTTTATAAAATAAGATCACACAAAGCGACAAAATGCTTCCGCCGTTTTGTGTAATTTAATAAGCGTTCTTTATATTTTTACTTCAAATTATTTCGATTTGATTTGTCGGTATCCAACCTCTATTTCCGTCTGCCAACAAAATTTCAGACCAATCTCCAACTTTATCCAAAAGTTTCACTTTCGTACCTTCATGCAAAACAAAAAGATCTGTTCCGCTTTCAGCCGGTGAACTTTTAATCGTTATCGTCGGCGCAAAGACTATGGCTTCGTTACGCTCGGTTATTTTATCTTTTTGTTCCGATGCAAAACTATTTGAAAATATGGAAACCAATAACAATAATAATCCGGCAAAAAATCCTATTTTCCGCAATAATACATTTCTTGTAAAGAAATACAAATAAATACCTACAATAAAAAGCAGAAAACTAATAATACCTAATATAGCCCAACTGTTTGACGACAAAGTATTTATCAGAGAATGAATCCAAACGGTCAAAAAGAATGAGCCTACCGGTTCTATTTTATCTGTTATATGACTGTTCGCCATATTCAAATTAAAACGTGCATCTTCGTTTCCCGGAGAGAGCAATAATGCCCTTTCGTAATTCAATATAGCTTTTGCATATTGCTTATCTTTATAATAGGCATTTCCTAAATTGTAGTATAAATCTGAAGAGATTCCTTCATCCTGAAGAACTTTCTCATATAATTCTGCTGCTTCTTTATAATCTTCTCGACTATATGATTCATTTGCCTGATTCAATAATTCTTGTCCCCAAACAACAGCAGTGAGGCAGAAAAAAAACAGAATACTATATATTTTTTTCATATCGATATCTCTATTTATTTTTTTACGGTATTTTCCATTTTTCCTATCGCTTCCACCGTATCCGCATACAGTTTATCCATTGCACTGTCTGATTGGGAAGGTGCATACTGAGCAAATTCGCAGGTATCCAATATTTCCATAAAATGATTTACCAAATCTTCACTTGCTCCATATTTAGCTAATTCGGTAGCCACATTATCCCGAGTCAATTCTGATAACGGTAAACTTAATTTATCGCTCAAATATCCCCATACAGCCTGCAGGACTTCATTGTAAAACGCTTCTTTTTGATGTTCTTTTAAATATTTTCCCGCAGCTTTTAACCTTCGAGTCGCTACTTTATTGGCTTTCTTCGTTTTCATTAAAGTAACATTTGCATTCTCCCGAGCCTGCTTCCGATTGATAATTACAAATATAATAAAAAACAATGCAGGCAAAATATACCACAGCCAATATCCCGTACTTCCCCACATAATAGACGGAGATTTTTGCAAATGCAAATTTCCGGTTTTAATAAAATGAATATCTTGATTCAACATTTGCAAAGTTTCTTTATCCGTAAAATTGGAGATCTGAGATGAAGAACCGCCTGTGCCTTTTTCTACTTTTAAATGATATTCCGGTGTTGTCAAAGTCTTATAGCTATTCGAATGAACGTCGAAATATGAAAAATCGATTCCCGGAATAACAAAATCTCCTGCATTACGAGGGATAGCTGTATATTCTATCGTGCGGACACCTTCTACTCCGGACATCGTATTTTGAGTTTTCACATCAATCTTTGGATCATAAACCTCAAAATCTGCAGGGAATTTGATCTCCGGATTCTTTACATATTTAAGATTTCCCACCCCTTTGATCTGCAATTTTACAGTTACGGCTTCATTGGTTTTCAGATTCTCTCTATTTATAGAAGATGTAACCGTAAATGTTCCTACTGCTCCCATATATGAGGCCGGTTTTCCTGCAGGCAACGGCAATACTTCTACCGTAACCGGTTGTGTACGCACTGTCTTTTTTACTTCCTGCAAACCTCGCATCATACCGAAAGGTCCTCTCATAGGACGAACGACCTGTAATGCCATATCGAATTTACCGGGATTAATCGTTATTTTCCCCGAACGTTGAGGAAATAACAAAGCTCTCTTAATCACAACTGTCGTATAATTAGCTCCGTCATAGTGATCTAACTCAAACTGAGGATTCTGAATCGGCATATCCTGAACTACAAAGCCGTCAAAACTCGGAAAAGTATAATTCTCAAGTCCCATATTGGCAGCTTTGGTATATAATTTTATAGTTGCCAATATAGCTTCTTGCTCATATACCTTTGTTCTTGAAAGTATCAAACGGGCAAATGTCGTTGCGTCTGTTCCTGCAGAACTCTGAGCCGAAGGTGCATATTCCCTGTCATCATCAGAACCACCATCGGAATTTTTATCCGGAGGCAAAATTTTTAAATTGAGAGTATTGGATGTCAATTGTTTTCCGCCTGCCCGAATAGTTGCAGATCCTATCTTATAAGTTCCTTCTTTAATCGCCTTTAACGTATAAGTGTAAGATTCTTCTGTTTGAGTTGTTGTTTTTCCATTTATACTGGTAAACTGCGACCCTTGAGAAACTGCCGGACCAAAAAGAACATTACATCCGGGAAATTCCGGGACTCTTAAATCTTGACCATTTGCATTGATTAACGTAAATGTTATCTGGAATGTCTGCCCTTTAATTACCTGTCCCGGCGCCGAAGCAGAAAATTTCACCCCATCAGCAAAACCGGATGAAATAGTACTGAAAAAAACCGCTATTATGAAAAATAATTTTTTCATTTTTATATATACTATTTTTTATTACTTATATAGACTGATATTTCCGTTGAGCTTCATTAAACCTCTTTTCACGAGTTTTTTCACTCTCCGGCAATATTTTTATTTTTACTTTTTTTGTCTTCAAAACCTTACCATTTACATCTACTGAAGCAGAAGGGAACTTAACTTTTCCGGTCTTCTTTGCCTTCAATATCAATGTATATACCGTTTCGATCGGGGTACGCCCCCAAAACGAAAAACCTCCATTGCGAGAAACCTCTGGTCCGTAAACCAATTCGCAATTTTTTACTATCGGAAGATTAAAATTTTCTCCTTGAGCATTTTTTAAAACAAAAACAGCCTTAAATGTTTTCCCCACTTCTACTTTTTCCGGGACAACAGCTATAAATGATATAACATTATCAGAATATTCTTGTTCCGTGGATTTGTCAAGTAAAATCGTACGTGAGGTAGTCTTCAATAAATTTCCATCAACTCTGACTGTCGCAGAACCTATTTTCACCTTCTTTTTACGATCGGTTTTCAAGATATATGTATAATCTGTATAACTCTGAGACCAGCCTATTCCCCACTCCATTATATATTGTGAAGGACGAGAAACTACAGGTCCTTTTATTACTTGGCATCCGCTAAACTCCGGAGCTCTGAAATCTTGTCCTTCAGCATTTTCAAGACGAAAAATCAGCGTAAATTCCTGACCTGAATAAACTTTTTCCGGAACAATCAATTCAAAACGCACATTATTTCTTCCATAAGTCGCAACACTTATGAGAAAAAATATGAACACAATGAATTTTGCTTTTTTTATCATGCCGAATAAGTTTTAATCTTTACATTATCATTACCATTCCTTGTCCGTCTTCTTTCGTTTCTGCTGTTGCATCATAGCTTTACGGACTTTCTCTTGAGTATTCCGTTCATCTTGCTGCATAGCATCCAATATCTGTTGTGCATTTTCTTTAGACATTTGAGGAGAAGATGATTGTTGTTTATCCTGGTCTTTCTTATCCTGTTTATTGTCTTTAGGATTTTGCTGTTGATTTTTATCTTGGTCCTTATTATCTTTATTTTGGTCTTTTTGGTCTTTATTATCCTTATTCTGATTTTTATTTTGATCCTGATTTTTTTGGTCTTGTTGTTGTTTCTTTAAAAGCAACTGAGCCAAACGCAAATTATAGCGTGCTTCGTCATCTTTCGGATTACGCCGCAATGCATTTTTATACGCATCTATACTCTCAGCATATTTTTTATCCTGCATAAATACATTTCCCATGTTGTACCAAGCTTGAGCACTTTTTATACTATCGGTTTCCAATGTCGCCGCTTTTTTATATTGTTCGAAGGCTGCTTCATATTTTCCTTGACGAAACAATGAATTTCCCAAATTATACATTCCCATCCATGAGTCGGGATTGGCATCCAATGCCTTTCTGTACTCAATTTCCGATTCGGTATATTTCTCATCGGAATATAGTTTATTTCCGCCACGAATGCTGTTTCGTTCAGCTTTTTTATTTACTTCTTTACTTGAGGACATAGGTTCTTTTGCCGAATTCTGAGCAGAAAGTACGGTAAAACAACACAATGAAACTATCATTATTATATATTTCATAACCTTTCCGTTTTAAGTGTCCGGTCTATTTATCGACCAAAAACAATTTTATTTAGTAAAGAAATTAAATTTCTTCATCCACTCGTTTTTCCGATCTAAAATAAAAATATCAACCAGCAACAACAAAAGTACAATCCAGGCAAGTCCTTGAAACTGTTCGTCATATTCCGAATATACTTTACTTTCGATATCTGATTTCTTCATTTTTTTTATCTGGCTGGTCAGAGCCCGCAAAGCGCTGTTCGTATTATCCGCCGTTACATAAATACCCTCTCCGGCTTTAGCAATTTCTTGTCCCATCTGTTCATTCAATTTAGTAATGACAACATTTCCCTCATTGTCTTTTCTGAAATCACTACTTTCATTACTCATCGGAATAGGAGATCCTTGTGGAGAACCTATTCCGATCACATCCACACGAATACCTTTTTTTGCAGCTTCTGCAGCCATTGCAACCGCATCATCTTCATGATTTTCTCCATCTGTAATCACGATAATCGCTTTATCGGCACTTTCATCCGGAGTAAACGAATTCATTGCCAAACTAATCGCCCTTCCTATTGCTGTCCCTTGAGTAGGAACCATATTGGGATCGATACTGGACAAAAACATTTTTGCCGAAACAAAATCTGAAGTTATCGGTAATTGCGTATATGCATCTCCGGCAAACACGATTAATCCGACTTTATCGTTATCCAATTCATCAACCAACTTAGATAGCATCATCTTGGCTTTTTCCAAACGACTCGGATTAATATCACGAGCCAACATCGAATTAGAAACATCCAACGCCACTACGATTTCTACACCTTGTTTTTTCACAGTCTCCACTTTTGCTCCCATTTGAGGTCTGGCAATCAAAAATACCAAAACAATCAATGCCAACTGTTGTAAAAAGAACTTTGTTCCCGGTTTATATTTTGAAACATCCGGCATTAAAGGTTCAAGTGTTTTTACATGACCAAACTTTGCCAAATTTTTCTTTTTTTTGTACACACTATAAAAGTAAAGCACCCATATTAGCGGTACTATAAGAAGAAGATATAAATATTCTGGTTGTGCAAATCGAAACATAATCAAATCATTTAAGGAATGTTTCTTAATAGAGTATTTCTCAAAACAATCTCACAAATCAACAAAATCAGAGCCATCATTGCCCACGGCATAAAATTCTCTTCTCTACGGCTAAATTCCGTTACCGTCAATTTTGTTTTTTCCAACTTGTCGATTTCTGAGAATATATTTTTCAAAACACCTTTATTCGTAGCCCTGAAATATTCTCCTCCCGTAGTAGAGGCAATTTGTTTCAAAGTAACTTCATCTATTTCTACTGGAATATTCTGATATTCGATACCATACGGGGTCTGAACCGGATACGGAGCAGTTCCTTGTGTTCCTACTCCAATCGTATATACTCGAATACCGAACGATTTTGCAATCTGTGCAGCCGTAACCGGAGCAATATCCCCAGCATTGTTAGTACCATCTGTTAACAATATTATCGTCTTCGACTTTGCCGGACCGTCTTTAATACGATTTACAGCTGTTGCGAGTCCGTCTCCGATGGCTGTCATATCGGCAATCATACCGCACTGAACATCTTTCAATAAGTTCAACAAGACGGCATGGTCTGTAGTCATCGGACACATTGTAAAACTTTCTCCTGCAAATATTACCAACCCGATATTATCATGCGTACGCCCGGTTATAAATTGTGCCGCAACATCTTTTGCCGCATCGATACGATTGGGCTTAAAATCTCGTGCCAACATACTTGTCGATATATCTAAAGCGACGACAATATCAACCCCTTCTGTCGTTTGGTTTTCCCACTTATCTGTCGATTGAGGACGGGCCAACGCTACAATCACACATGCAACAACGCCTAAACGCAAAATAAAACGCAAATGTTGCAAATAAGCCTTATAAGTCGTCGGCAATTTATCAAAAGCGAAAGTTGACGAAACCTGCAATGAGGCTTGGGCTTTTTTTTGCTTCATAATATACCAGACTATTGCCGGAAGAAGCAAAAGTAACAACCATAAATATAGAGGATTCGCAAATATCATAATTCATCTTTTTTATCAGAACCGGATATAGAGGTTTTATCTTCATCGACCTGTACTCCGTTTTCTTTTTTCTCTTCGTTTGTAGAGGGCTGTTCTTCAACAACTTTCGTCTCTTCAACAAAAGTTATTGCATCCCGCATTGTTGCTTCATTATCATCCGGAAGTGGTCTCATTTTTGCAAATTTCACAAAATCAGCCATTTCCAAAATTTGTTTTAACTGTGTATCAACAGCTTTAGTCTCTTTATTAGAACGCAAAACAGACAAAATCTGAGATGATGTCATCTCCATTGCATTAATATGAAAACGATCATCAATATATTCACGCAAAATCTCAGTTAACCGAGTATAGTACTCTTTTTCCTGCCCATTCTGCCAAAGTTTATCTTCCTTTAAAACCGCCAAAGCTTTTAATGCACGCTCGTGTGGAGGCAACAGATCCTCCGGAGAAACAGTCTTCTCTTCGGGTCTCTTTTTCTTCCTATAATAAAGATATCCGGCAACGATCAAAGCCAATAAAATAATGATACCTATAATTGTAAGAAGTGTATCCGAAATATAATCGAACAATACAAACGGAGGCTCTTGTACTCCTTTTATATCAATTGCAGCCTGAGTCGTATCAACTTCTACCGGAACGACTTTCAAACTCAATGTCTGAGTAGAAAATGTATCATTGTTTAAAATATACCGAAATGGCGGTATATAATAGAAACCCGAATCAAAAGAGGTTACTAAAATATCTCTATTGATTTGAATGCGATCATTGCCCAACAACACGGTGTCAGGCTTCGAAACATTCAATATTTCTACTCCGGTAACCAATGTATCATTTAAAACCGGCATAGAAATCATTTTATTTTTATCCTGTACGAGTTCCAGATGTATCCGCGTCTGCTCTCCCATCCATATAGATGCCGAATCCATCCGAGCTCGAACGACAGGGTCTCCGGCAAAAACCGGACAAACTATAAAGATAGCCGACACCACTGCGAAAAACTTCATCAATAATTCCTTATAAATATCTTTCATTTCAGAATTTCTATTTTTATCCGTTATAAGGTTTATCATCCCCTATGCTTAAACAGATTCATCAAAGCCAATACGTAATCTTCATCCGTAGCGATAGCAGTTATATCGACTCTGCTCTTGCGAGCAGCATCCAACACACGACTTTGACGTTGAGACCACCATTGCGAGTATGTATCTCTCACCCTCTTGGAAGAAGTATCGATCCACTTTTCCTCACCCCGTTCGGAGTCCTGCATTTTCATCAATCCGACATTCGGAAGTTCGGTCTCTCTCTTATCATACACCTGAACAGCTACGACATCATGCTTACGGTTGGCTATCGATAAAGCATTTTTAAAATTTTCTTCGGTAATAAAATCCGAGATAAAAAATGCCGTACATCTTTTTTTGATAGCATTAGTCAGATATTCTAATACCAAAGACAAATTCGTGCCCGTGTGTTCAGGCTGAAAATCGATTAACTCCCGAATAATATAGAGAATGTGCTTCTTTCCTTTTTTCGGCGGAATAAATTTCTCTATTTGATCCGAAAAAAAGATGACTCCTATTTTGTCGTTATTTTGTATTGCAGAAAATGCCAATGTTGCGGCAATCTCAGTTATCACCTCCTTTTTCGATTCACCTACAGCACCGAAATTACGGCTACCGGAAACATCGATAAGCAACATAACTGTTAACTCCCGCTCTTCTTCAAAAACTTTGATATAAGGTTTGTGATGACGGGCTGTTACATTCCAATCGATATCCCGAACATCATCTCCAAACTGATATTCCCGAACTTCGGAAAAGGCCATACCTCTCCCTTTAAAAGCCGTATGGTACTGCCCCGCAAAGATATTACGGGATAGTCCCCGCGTCTTTATTTCGATCTGGCGGACTTTTTTTAATAATTCTGTCGTCTCCATACGTTATAATTCTCCGGAATATTCTTATTTAGGGAACTTCTACCTTATTCAATATTTCACTGATCACCTCCTCAGACGTAACATTGTTTGCTTCTGCCTCATAACTTAAACCGATACGATGCCGCATCACGTCATGACATACAGCACGAACGTCTTCAGGAATCACATATCCTCGTTGTTTCAAGAATGCATACGAACGAGCTGCTAAAGCCAGATTGATAGATGCACGTGGCGAAGCTCCGAATGAAATCATATCCTTTATATCTCCCAAACCATAGTCTTGAGGAAAACGAGTTGCAAATACGATGTCAACGATATAGCGTTCGATTTTCTCATCTATATATACTTTCCGGACGATATTACGCGTCTCGATAATTTCCTCAGCCTTTAATACAGGTTGAACTTTGGCTCTTTCTCCGGATATATTCTGACGGATAATCAATCTTTCTTCTTCTTTTTTAGGATAACCTATGATTACCTTCAACATGAAACGGTCAACTTGTGCTTCAGGCAGAGGATATGTACCTTCTTGTTCGATCGGGTTTTGAGTAGCCAAGACAAGAAACGGATCATCCAATTTATAAGTTTCCTCTCCGATTGTCACCTGACGTTCCTGCATCGCCTCTAACAAAGCACTCTGTACTTTTGCCGGTGCACGGTTTATTTCATCTGCCAAAACGAAATTTGCAAAAACAGGCCCTTTCTTTACCTGAAACTGCTCTTTTGCCTGACTATATACCATCGTACCGATCACATCGGCCGGAAGTAAATCGGGAGTGAACTGAATACGATTATACTTAGCATCAATTAATGAAGCAAGTGTCTTAATAGCCAATGTCTTTGCCAATCCGGGAACACCTTCTAACAAAATATGTCCGTTAGACAACAATCCGATTAAAAGAGAATCCACAAGATGTTTTTGCCCCACAATGACCTGATCCATGCCCATTGTAATCATATTGACAAAAGAACTTTTGCTGGCAATAAGTTCATTAAGTTCTCGAATATCAACTGTTTGACTCATATTTTTTCTTTTTAAATGAGTTATTTATAGTTATCGGTTTATTTTATTCTATGTAACGTTGCAAAAGTAGCCATGTTGCTTTTACATTTAACAATTTAGATGTTAAAAAAGAAAGAACTATATATTAAAAAAAACTAAGTCGACCGGCTGAATCCAACGGACGACTTAGTCTATTATAGATCATTTTTCATATCTTTTCAATATTTCCGCCGCGAGAGCCTTTGCTTTATCAACAGACTCTTTATTTCCCGAATTTATTCCATATTTATCCGGATCGGGAATAACCAAGACCGTACCAATCGGAACATTATTCGGGTTCTTTATTTTCATTTTATTTTCCTCATAGATATAAACCCAAAAAGTCTTGTGTCCGTAATGTTTTAACGAAATAGTTGTCAAAAAAATGCCGGGCTTTACAACTTCAGTAACCGGGATTTTCGGTTCTTCTACTTCTTTTTGATGTTGTTGCAAATCTACCGAATCAACATTCTGATATTTTTCTTCATCTCGGACATCACTCCTTTGCTTTACAACTTCATCCACCGCATTCGACTTCCGTTTCATTACTGCCGTCGCTTTTATAGAATCTGTTACCATCGTTTCAACAACTGACAAAGAATCTTTGTTCTCATTTACGTCCGTTTTATTCTTTTTTATGGTAAAAGTCACGGGATGCATTGTCAGATTCACTTCTTTATACGAATCCGCTTTATCAAAATATAACCAACCCAAAGCGAGCAATGAAATAAGAAGACAAGCAGACAGAAATCCTGAAATATACCCCATTTTGGTACGGCGTCTAAATTCACCTTTTATATCTATATTTTCAGGCCGGACAGACTTCTGCAAAGGCTGTAATGAAACATCCTTTTCATCTGTATTTTTTTCCTCATTAACAGATTCCGAAACACTTTCAGATTTCGATGAAGAATATTTTTCCTTTTCGTCACGATCTTCATGAGAAGTCAAAGTTACAGTTTTCATTGCAGCTTCATCGCCATCTATCACACCGACCTCATCCTCATCAAAATCCAAAAGATCTTCACTCTCCTCATCTTCCTCCTCTGTCAAAGCGGCATCGGTCATGACATCATCAGGAAGGATTTCCGCTTCAAAACAAGCGAACGGAGCATTAACCGCTTCTTTAAGATTTTTATCCGGAATAAAAGTCAATTTATAATGTCCGGGAATCTCAAAAGGCAATCCCGTTTGGATATTGACACTAGCCCTCTTCTCTACCCAGATAGCTTTAAAAACACCTAACCCATTAATTTTCAAAGGTTCTCCTTTGGAGATAACTTCAGACGCCAACCCAAAGAACTCCTTTAAAAAAAGTTCTGCATCTTTCTTGGTACATCTGGCCTTTTGAGCAAGAAGATCCGCCAAATCGGGCATAGTTATTTTATTGTTCATCTCCAGAAATATCTTTTAATCGATTTTTGATTACCGTTCCCGGTTTAAAACCCAATACTATTTTGGGAGGAATAAGCATTCGTTTGCCGGTTGCCGGATTTACTGATACCCGTTCCATTTTTTTCCGAGGCTCAAAAGTCCCGAATCCTTGTATAGACAATGTATCCATCTGGCCGCAACGATCTTTTAATATTTGCAACATATCCGAAAAAAGATTATCTATTTCTTTTTTATCTTTTCCCAATCTGCTTTGAAGTTCTTCTATAAATTGTTTATGTTCCACGTAACCATTATTTAAACAATTCGGATGCTATATTACACTTTTTTTTCGATTTTTCAAAATAATCATCTTTCATCAAGACAAAACAAAATATCTCGACACTCTGTTTAATTATTTTCAAAAAATCGGATACAAAATAACGAAATAAATCTTATATTTACCTATCTGGTATAAAAGTTTACACGGATGGACGAGAATCGAATTTTTTTTAAAAGAGATATCAGTTGGTTATCTTTTAATTATCGGGTTCTATCAGAATCCCAAAATAAGAAATTACCAATATTCGAAAGAATTAAATTTTTATCTATATTCTCTTCGAACTTAGAGGAATTTTACAAAATACGCATATCGGAATATCGTCAAACCATTGCTCAGGAAAACAACGAACCCGAGCTAAAATCTCGCGCAAAAGCGACTCTATATGAAATCAACAAAGAGGTAAGTCGACAAATGCAAGATTTCTTTTTTATATTTCGAGATGAAATATTACCGGAACTCGCCCGAAATAATATCATTTTATACCAAGGAGAACAACCTATAATAGAAATGCACCGAGCTTTTATCCGAAACTATTTTTATGACGAAATATTCCCTTTTTTACAACCCGTTCTAATTTTAAAAGATGATATTTCGTCTTTTTTGCGGGATAACAGACTTTATTTGGTCATAAAACTTTATAAAAAAAGCAATGCCGAACTATGTTATGCTCTAATAAAAATTCCGTTTTCCAAAGTCCCCAGATTCATTTCTCTTCCGTCTATCGGAGAAACTCATTATTTGATGTTCATAGACGATGCAATCGGATACAATCTAGACATCGTATTTCCGGGATTTATCGTAGATTCTTATTATAGTATTCGAATATCCCGAGATGCAGACTTTTCAATCGATCCGCATCGGAATTATGATCTGGTGAAAGAGATCCAAAAAAGCGTAAAAAAGAGAAAAACGGGAAGAGCAAACCGCATGGTTTACAATCATAGAATGCCGGCAGATATGCTCCAATATTTATGTGAAACATATCATATCCCGGAATCTCAGTGTATTCCGGCCGGACGTTATTTGACGTTGGAAGACCTTATCAAACTTCCTAATCCAGGTTCTCCCAGTCTCTCATCCCGAACATTCTCCCCCATGCGGGTTGCTCTATTCGACCGATCAGGTTCGATGTTCAAGGTCATAAAAAACCAAGATATCTTATTGCACTACCCTTATCAATCGTTCGACTATCTAATCCGTTTCCTTACCGAAGCCGCCTATGATCCTAAAGTCGATGAGATAAAGATCACCCAATATAGGGTTGCTGAGGAATCGGCAGTAGTAAATGCTCTTATCACTGCTGCGAAAAACGGGAAAAGAGTCACGGTCTTCGTAGAGTTGAAAGCCCGATTTGATGAAGAAAACAATATCGCCACTTCTGAACGAATGAAAAAATATGGAATAAAAATAATATATAGTACTCCCGGATTGAAAGTTCATGCAAAAGTAGCATTGATTCTACGCCGTTCGGAAAGAGGTGAAAATATTGAAAAAAGTTTTGCTTATTTGAGTACCGGAAATTTTAATGAAAAAACAGCCAAGATATATTCTGATATGGGCTTGTTTACTTATAATACGACACTGATACAAGATTTGAATTTATTGTTCAACATCCTTGAAGGTAAAACCGCATATCCTCATTTCGAGCAATTAATTGTATCTCCGTTTAACATGCTTTCTTCATTAAAAGAAAAAATAGCCCGCGAGATCGAACTCGCAAGGCAGGGAAAACAGGCATATCTCATTTTGAAAATGAACGGCCTACAAGATGAAGAAATGATCAGATTATTATATGATGCCAGTGAAGCAGGAGTAAAAATAGATTTAATTATTCGAGGCATCTGTTGCCTCGTTCCCAACCAGCCGTATAGCCGGAACATAAAGATTATCCGTATTATCGATGAGTTTTTGGAACACGCCCGCATTTGGTACTTTAACTCCGATGGTAAAGAGGAAGTTTTCCTAAGCTCTGCCGACTGGATGAAAAGGAATCTGAGTCGCCGGATAGAAACTGCGTTTCCCATCACAAATGAACAGATAAAACAAAAAATCATAAAGATATTACGACTTCAATTACAGGATAATACTCAGGCCTGTATTATCGATGAAAATCTACAAAATATTCCTGTAGTCGAAAATTCTGAAAAACCGGTAAGAGCTCAACAAGAAATATACGAACTTCTAAAAAATGAAGCCGAATCTACTACTCATATCTGAATCTAAAAAACGGGAAATAAGAGGATTGTTTTACCGTTTCGGTTTGTAAGGAAGCGATAAGTTCTGTAATATTAATTATCGGCAGTGGATAGTTAGCAAAAAACGAATCTGCACTTTTTAAAACCAGCATTCCCCTCAAAGTGCCGATCGAAACCCCGACCAATATACTCAACAGTTCGGGAGCTACAGAAACACTATAATCCCGAACACATACCACCGCTTCCATTTCTCCTACCTCGAAAGTTGATTTGATTTCATAAGTCAGCAAATCTTCAGAATTCGTATGATACACTACACCGACAATTAGTTCTATGATATTTCGACCAATATCAGGTAATATATTCAATAACAATTTTACAAAAACAGGCTCTTTCAAAGCTTCTCCCAATTTTGTTTTATCTCTATAAGACAATTCCTCTATTTTTACCAAACGTATCTGCATTGCGATTTTATCCATAATTCCGTTATTTTGAAAGTTAGAACAGATAAAAAATCAATAATGTTTATCTCATCCCATTTAAAAAAAAATCTACAAGAGTTTCTTGAACCAGAATTGTTATCTTTGTTCCCAGATTAAAATAGACTAAAATGAGCAAAGAGAAGAATCCATGGATAGTATCCACGATCATACTTTCTGTACTTCTTTTGGTGATTGCCGGACTATTCTGGTATCGTTATAATAATGAGCACACAACATTCGAGATTGTCGATGATTTAGGGGGAAACATATTTCCTTCGGCTATTCTTTCCGTTGCGGTTTCCGACACACAAATTGTCGTTCCGGCAGATACTGCATATTTAGGAAATCCTAAATCGGGAATTGCAATTCTCATAAAATCGGGAAAACCTCATAGCAAAATCAGAATTACAGTAGGTGCGACACCTTTTTTTGAAGAATCGGTTTCTGAATTTATCTTGGAAAAACCTAAAACCGAATATAGGATATATCCGGATATTATTTGGAAATACGATGCTTTAAAACAGGCCATACAGCCCTCTCCTGTCAGTGTAGCAATACAGGTCGAAATGAACTACAAGAAAATGGGAAGACATGTTAAAACCATGTCTGTAAGGAGTATAAACGAATGTCTATTGGGTTATATCGATGAAAAACAAAAATTCCATGACACCGGAATATTTTTTGCAGCTTATGTAAATGAAGACCATCCGATGATCGATATTATTTTAAGAGAAGCATTAAATACACGCATAGTAAACCGGTTTCTCGGTTATCAATATCAGGGAAAGTATGTAGAAAAACAAGTTTATGCAATCTGGAATGCTCTGCAAAAACGAAATTTGAAATATAGTTCTATATCTTCTTCAAGCTTGTCTTCAAATGTAGTCTTTTCTCAACGAGTACGTTTATTCGAGGATGTATTGGAATCTGCTCAAATAAATTGTGTGGACGGAAGCGTTTTATTTGCCTCATTACTGAAAGCAATCAATATAGATCCTATCTTGGTAAGAATGCCCGGTCACATGTTCGTGGGATATTATCTGGATAAAAGCCACACGAAAAAAAATTTTTTAGAAACTACAATGATAGGTGATGTCAATTTAGATGATTTTTTCCCTGAAGAACAATTAGACTCGACTATGGTAGGAAAAAGCCAAAACGAAATTTCATATACGATATTTAACAAGTCAAAAGAATATGCCAATAAACGGTACGAAGAAAATAAAATCTCTATAGAAAGTAAAAAGAAATTCTATACTCTCCTGGAAATATCCCGAAACATACGTAAAGACATACAACCTATAGGAAAATAATATATAGATACATGTCACCGATAATCAATATGTCGTATTTCTTCAGCCAAATAAAAAGCCTTTTCCATATCACATATTCTATATCCATAAGGTAATGCAGGATCAACATATCTATCGGAAGATCATTGTAAAACCTCTTCAAAAAAGATTCTCAACTCTGACCCGAGTAAAATTTAGACAGGACCTTAGAGAAAGGAATAGAAGAAATAACCGTTGTGATATTTTCACCTTTTTGATTGTCTGACTTTTGTATTTTACTAATTCGTCGCCCCCATTCCCGTCCCCTAAAAAATCAAAAAGCCCTAAAGTATTGATTTTCAACAACTTTAGAGCTTATATTGAGGTTCCTGGCGGATTCGAACCGCCGTAAACGGTTTTGCAGACCGGTGCCTAGCCACTCGGCCAAGGAACCTTATTTCTCATTTGCGATTGCAAAGGTAATGTATTTTTTTTAATCTGCAAGACAAATGATAATTTTTATTTTACTATTTAGAGACTTTTCCTTCCAATATGTCTTTACAACAATCACTCTTCTTTCCACAACCCGAACAACTACAACAAGATGCAGATTTTTTATCTTTACGAATAAATCGAATAATAGCTCTCAATAAATATAAAGCTACCAATATACCGATAATCCCGACAATTATATTCTGATTCATATATACCCTTTCTTTTTATATAAACAATTTTCCGATATTATAGATCAAAAAAGAGACAATCCAAGCAACTCCGGTATTATAAATAATTGTGAATAATCCCCATTTCCAGCTTCCGGCCTCATTAGCCACTGCAACAATTGTAGCGATACAAGGAATATACAACAAAACGAATGCCATAAAGCTAATTGCAATCAATGGTGTAAAGTCCGGATGTCCTGTTTGTGGGTTAGGTGCAGTAAGTTTCGCCGACAGTGTCGCATCATCATCCGAAGCACCTTCTGAATACAAAACTCCTATAGTACTCACAACCAATTCTTTTGCTGCCGTACCGGAAATAAGAGCGATACTAACTTTCCAATTAAATCCGAGTGGTTCTAATACCGGCTCGATAAATTGTCCTATTCTCCCGATATATGAATTTTGCTGCTGAACAAAACTTTCTTCTACAGTAGTTTCAGATACAGTATCTGAAATAGAAGTTCTCGGGTAATAACTTAAAAACCAGATGATAATAGATGCAACCAATATCAATCCTCCCATTTTCTTCAAATATTGTTCAGCTTTTCCCCACATATGACGTAAAGTAGCTTTTGCCGTGGGAATACGATAAGGTGGCAATTCCATAACAAAAGGTGTTTCATCCTTTTTAAACAAGAACTTCCGCAATAAACGTGCTGTAATGATAGCCACAATGATACCTAACAAATAAAGTCCTATGAAAACCAGACTTGCATGATCGGGAAAAAATGTTCCGATCAATAAAACATATATAGGCAAACGTGCACTACAAGACATAAAAGGATTTATCAAAATAGTAATAAGCCGACTACTGCGACTCTCGATCGTACGAGAAGCCATAATTGCAGGAACATTGCATCCGAAACCCATAACTAACGGAATAAAAGACTTACCGTGCAACCCTATCCTATGCATAATCTTGTCCATGATAAAAGCCGCCCGAGCCATATATCCCGAGTCTTCCATAAAGGAAATAAAAAGATACAATATCAATATATTCGGAAGAAAAACGATAACACCTCCTACTCCGCCAATAACACCATCCACAATCAGATCTTTCAAAGGGCCGTCACTCATATATCTTTCCACCAAAGATCCTATCCATGCAACTCCTGATTCGATCCACTCCATCGGATACGCTCCTAATTTAAAAGTTGCTTCGAACATAACCCACATGAGTAGAATAAAAATAGGAAAACCGAAAAGCTTATTCGTCACCAACGAATCTATTATATGAGTGGTACGAGCTTTTTCTCTATCTCCAGGAATTAAGGTCTCTTTCAAAGCACCCGAAATGAATCCGTATTTCTCATTAGAAACCGCAGTTTCCACGTCTTCTCCCAAAGTTTTTGAAATGCGCTGCACCTCTCTATTTCGCAATGTAATCAAGTCATTATAATCTGCCTTATCTTTCAATATAGATTCAACCTCTTTATCACCTTCAAGAAGTTTTATCGCCAAATAACGAGGTGAGAAATGCTGTTTTATTTGAGGATCGGTCTTCAATTCTTCTTTTAACACATTAATACCCGACTCAATTACTTTCCCATGATTGATATGTATATGCCTCACGGTCAAGTCTTGATTTTCATATACCCGAATAATCGTATCGAACAAATTATCGATTCCTTTGCCCGAACGCGAAACTGTGGGGACAATAGGTACTCCGATCATTTCACCTAATGTCTTATAATCCAGTACTGCCCCACTTTGCTCCAACTCATCATACATATTCAAAGCGATAACCATACTAAGATCCATATCGATAAGCTCGGTAGTGAGATATAAATTCCGCTCTAAATTAGAAGCGACAACGACATTTACAATAACATCGGGAGTTTGTTCAAATATATGACGACGCACATATAGTTCTTCAGGAGAATATGCCGACAACGAATATGTCCCCGGCAAATCATAAATATTAAAATGATACCCTTTATAATTGAAATATCCTTTCTTTGCATCGACCGTTACTCCACTATAATTTCCCACATGTTCGTGTGAACCAGATGCCACATTGAACAAAGAGGTTTTTCCACAATTAGGATTCCCCACGAGCGCTATATTAATCGTTTTTCCCGAGCGAACCACCGCTTTTCCGATAACATCATCGTTTTGAAGCACATTAGGATCTTCACAAGAGACCAAATCTACAGCTTCATTTTCCGTAAGAACTTCTATCATAGAAGCTTCACTTCTCCTTAAAGAAACTTCATAATCTAAAATTTTATACTTAATCGGGTCTTTTAACGGAGCATTCAATAAAACAGAAACCTTTTTCCCCCTGACAAATCCCATTTCTGTAATACGTTTACGAAAAGCTCCATGTCCCAAAACTTTGACAATTACAGCTTCATCACCAGTTTGCAGATCGGATAAACGCATACTACTCTTATTTTTTAAGTTATACCTAATTTGCGTTACAAAGATCACTATTTATTCTGATTCTACATAACATATCTATCTTTTTATTTATACATAATATAAATAATAACATTTTTTATCAAATTATTCCGCAAACTTTTCTTTCCAGAAGCGTCAAAAACGACTTGACAAAAAACACTGCAATTATTATAACAAATCGAGGCCGCGAAAATAACTAAAGGTATATAAAAAGGGAGTGCCTTTGCTTTGAAGTGCACCCCCTCTATTATCAATTATAGTGCTTGTTGTTTATCTTCTCACAGACATTACCCACGCATCAGAAAAAGGCGAATCACCATTTCTTAAAGTCATCAAAAATTTCTGAGCCTCTTCTTTCTCAGAGAAAGAATCTATATATATTCTAACTTTCTTAGAAGTTTCATATATTTTCAGATCGGCCGTTACACCTTGCTGCTTAAATTGCTCTAATTGCCGCAAGGCAGCTTGTTTTCCCGATAGTGTTGCAACGACCACAATATAAGGACGCACAACATCACTGTCAGATATATTAGCAACTTGAGAATTGTCTTGCTCTGATTTCTGTACCGTAGAAAAATTATTTTCGGCCGCTATAACAGAATCATTCCCTTGTTGCAACGATACGATATCATTTATTTCTATTTCCCCATCTTTTCCATTTTCAAATAATTCAGAAGAAACAAGACTTGCATAATCCGATGTCGTTTTCATTTCAGACATAGGAGTTGAAATCATTAAAAGCAGAATGATTATAGCCGCAGCTGCGATCAATTGTCGAACAAAAGATTTATTTACGGGGATATATACAACATCACGTTTCTTGCTTCTGAGCTTCGGTTCTGCTACATTTTCATCTTTATGTAACTGACCTAACGGACAGATATTTAACTTTTTTAATCCGAATGCAGAAATACCGAACAAGCAAGATGCCGGTGGCTCGAATATCAATGATCTTTCATCTGAAAGGACAAATGTTCCCAACTCCCCGAAAGCATAAGAATCACCGGGTTCTGAAAAACTCCGTTTTATTTCATCAACCCAATGTTCTATCATTGCCACAGCTTTTCCGTAATCTATATCCAATGTTCGCATCAACGATTGAGCCAATAACCCATCATTATACGATAAAGAAGAATTAAAAGTTATTTGTTTTCCAGGAGGTTGTATCGACTTACGGTCCTCGCTAAATCGTGCGGGAACATATTGTAAAACAAAACCTCCCAACCCCGGAACAAGAACACAATCATGTTCCGTCAGCAAATATTCAATATGTCTTACTAATTCTAACATCAGTACAAATGTAGTTATTTTTCTGTAGAATTAGAAATCATACTATCATGAAATTTTCTCCTGATTCTCGAATTATTTTTCGGATTGTTCTTTATTTAAAAGAATATCAGCATTTTTTCTGTCAAAACCTAATGATACAGCCTTGTCCAAATCTCGACTCGCATCCTCTTTTTCATAACGAGCCAACTTCAATTTAGCACGCAAAACATACACTAACGGATCTTTTGGATCTAACTCTAACGCTTTAGCTACATCTTCATCGGCCTTATTCAAACGACGGTTCAATAAGTAAGCTTCTCCTCTATTCAAATATAACGACGCTTGTTCGGGATTAACCCGTATTACTTGCGTATAAAGGTCTATCGCCTCGGTATAATAACCTCTTAACTTCATCAAAGCAGCTAATCCGATACGAGCATCAGAACTTTTCGGATTAATTTTAAGAAGCTGTTCAAAATCTTTACGGCAGGCCGTTGTGTCATTTTTCTCCAATCGAATCAATCCTCTCAAATAGAGAGCATCTTCTTCTTTATCATCTAACATTAAGACCTGATTGTAATCTTTTAAGGCATCATCAAATTTTTCCATTTCCGAAAATAATGCAGCTCTGTTCATCAACAATGTTACCGAACGAGGCGTAATCATCAACGCATTCGTATAGGATTTCAACGCCTCATCGTTTTTTCCCATCTTTCTTTGAATAGTTCCCAAATTAGACAGCAACAAAGCATTTTGCGGATTAGCCGGTTGAACTCTCAATGCTCCGATCAAAGCTTTTTCTGCTCCTGCCCAATCTTCTGACTCGATACATTCAAACGATTTATCGATCCATTCATTATAAGTCTGAGCCGAAACAAACAAAAAATCTGCCATAAAGAAAACGAAAAACAATATACGTTTCATAATCGATTAGCCTTTTTATGAATAAGAAGCAAAAATACCTATTTTGCAAGTAATGAAATATCGAAATACCGCAAATTCATAAGAATTATATTTTTATAAGAATCAGTCAAAAATCTATACCAAACAAAAACATCTCATATCGTGTTTTTTAATGCATTAGTTAGATATAAAATTTTTTTATATTAATTTTGCAAAAGTCAAACTTAAAAATACTACGATAATGCTTGATTTACTCATTAGCGGGGGTCTCCCGACAACCGTACCGGCACCGGCAGACACGACTAAGGTTGTTTCCTTTTTTGAAAAACTTTCCAGTGCTTCCAATATGTCTCTGCAACAGTTATTAGAGCAAATGGTCAGTGGAATAATACATATTTCCATAAAAATACTGATCGCTTTAGTCATATTCTGGGTAGGGAAATGGTTGATGAAAAAAATCAGGAATTTTGTTTCCAACATTTTAATACGAAGAAATGTAGAGCTTTCATTACGCACTTTTCTTCTAAGCCTTATCAACATATCGCTTATGCTGATATTGCTCGTTATCATCATCGGCATCCTCGGTGTCAACACCTCATCATTTGTCGCGTTATTTGCATCAGCAGGTATCGCTGTCGGTATGGCATTGAGCGGGACATTACAGAATTTTGCCGGAGGAGTCATGGTGCTCCTTTTCAAACCTTATAAAGTAGGAGACTATATCGAAGCTCAAGGACAAAGCGGAACAGTAAAAGAGATACAAATATTCAATACTATTTTAAATACACCTGATAATAAGACAATCATTGTACCAAACGGAGGACTGTCAACAGGTATTATCAATAATTATTCGAAAGAAGGTAAGCGCCGGGTGGATTGGACTTTCGGTATCGGATATGGTGATGACTACGACAAAGCTAAAGAAGTATTATCTCGAATGCTCGATGAAGATACACGAGTTCTTAAAGATCCGGCATATTTTATAGCCTTACACAGCTTAGGAGATAGCTCTGTAAATATTGTCGTTAGAGCCTGGGTAGCAACTTCAGATTACTGGTCTGTATATTTCGATATGAACGAAAGAGTCTATAAGGAATTTGGGAAATACGGGCTCAATATACCATTCCCGCAAATGGATGTGCATGTTATAAAAGGACAAGAATAATAGTAAAAAAATAAAAAATGCGGCAACAAAATTTTGTTGCCGCATTTTTTATTTTTTTGCGACAGATAGCCTCTTTTTTTAGCTCATAATTTACTATCTTTACAGCTGCTCTTTTATAGGCTACAAGAAAACAGGCATAAAAAAGAGTATATTATTATAATGCTAATATTTAATTATCAACGCTTTAGCATTATACAAAATCATCATTTAATTTAATAATGATGATACAAGTTGCACACAGTCATACAAACCATGAATTGCAACTTGCCGACCTCGATAAAATAAAAAACATATAAATGATAAGTAAATGGAATTACTTACCCCTTACAGAAAAAGAAAAACAAGCCAAAGAGATTCTATCCCGGACATTGGGATTAGATCCCTATATATGCGAGCTATTGGTACTGCGGGGGGTGACAAACGAAACAGATGCAAAAAAGTTTTTCCGCCCCCAATTATCCGATCTATATGATCCGTTTTTACTGAACGACATGGACAAAGCTGTAAATCGTCTGAATAAGGCGATGGGGAGCAAAGAAAAAATACTAATTTACGGAGATTATGATGTGGACGGCACTACAGCTGTCGCCTTAGTGTATAAATTTTTACAGAATTTCTATTCCGGTCTGGACTGCTACATACCTGACCGATATGACGAAGGGTACGGTATTTCGATAAAAGGTATAGATTACGCTGAAGAAAACGGTTTTTCCCTGATCATTGCTCTTGATTGCGGAATAAAAGCAATAGAAAAAGTCGAATATGCAAAAAGCAAAGGGATAGATTTTATTATCTGCGACCACCATGTTCCGGACAAAGAGCTTCCCGGAGCTGTTGCCGTATTAGACCCCAAAAGAGATGACTCGACCTACCCTTATCAACATTTATCAGGATGCGGAGTCGGATTTAAATTTATGCAGGCTTTCGCAATAAGCAACAATCTAAGTATAAAAGAATATCTTTTCCCTTTACTCGATCTTATGGCTGTAAGCATCGCTTCGGATATCGTACCGATAACAGACGAAAACCGAATACTGGCTTTTCATGGGCTTAAACAACTCAACTCCAATCCAAGCAACGGATTAAAAGCCATTATCGACCTCTGCGGTTTGAAAAACAAAGATATTACTACCAGCGATATCGTTTTCAAAATAGGTCCTCGTATCAATGCTTCAGGCAGAGTACAATCCGGCAAAGAGGCAGTGGATCTTCTGATTTCCAAAGATCCTGAAGGAGCTAAAGAAAAAGGGGAAAACATCAACCAATATAATGAAACTCGAAAAGAAATAGACAAGCAGGTCACCGGAGAAGCCAATAAAATCCTCGAGAATCTGAAGGATTTCGAATCGCATAAATCTATTGTAATATATAATCCGGACTGGCATAAAGGCATCATCGCCATCGTAGCTTCTCGCCTTACCGAACTCTACTATCGCCCCGCAATAGTTCTGACATTTTCCAATGGATTAGTTACCGGTTCGGCACGTTCGGTACAAGGATTCGATGTTTACAAAGCAATAGAATCGTGTCGAGACTTATTGGAAAATTTCGGTGGACACACATATGCTGCCGGACTTTCTCTAAAAGAAGAGAACATTCCGACATTTATAGAACGTTTTGAAAATTATGTAGCAGAAAATATTCTTCCGGAACAAATGATGCCCCAAATAGACATCGATGCAACAATTGATTTCAAAGATATAACCCCCTCTTTTTTGAAAACGTTAAAACAATTCAATCCGTTCGGACCCGGAAACACCAAACCTATTTTTTGCACCAAACGGGTTTTGGACTACGGAACAAGTCGATTAGTCGGACGTGAATTGGAACACTTAAAATTAGAAATGGTCGATAGCCGTTCAGAAAACATAATGAACGGTATTGCTTTCGGTATGCATGAACATAATGAATATATAAAAGCTCATCACCCTTTCGATATTTGTTATACAATTGAAGAAAACACTCATAATAAAAATATTCAATTGATGATAAAAGATATTCAACCTTCTAAATAGAAAATGGATAGTTTATGAAAAACAGGGGCTGTTCAAAAAGTTAGAAAGTTCAAATTCAAACTTTCAATTTAGAACTGATAGGCTTCGATTATAAAAAGAATGCTACTTTCACCTATAAAAATTAGGTGTAAAGTGGCATTCTTTATTTATTTTGTTACAATCTGTAACTTTTACCAATTCAGTTTTGATTTTTTGTACCCCCTTTAAATGATACAGTAATTTCTATTCTCTTTTAAGAACTGTCTAAACTTTCCAATAAAAAAATACTATCAGGTCATCTTTATGTTTTATTCTGGTCTTTTTCCTGTTTTCCCTCGTCGGATAACCCGCTATCCTCCTCGTAAAAACAAAAAAAAAATATCCTCAAAAAACTCCCAAACCTGGCCCGAGCAAAATTTAGACAGGTTCTAAGGACTACCCTTAAACTAAACCGAGATAAATTTATTCATTTTCTCACCTCATTTTTTTAGTATTTAAATAAATGTACAACCCAATAAGCCCAATATAATTAGTAATCAACAATATAACAAACCAAATCACTTTAGTTCCTACGGATATTTCTTTATAATGACGAAATAAATAGCAACCTACTATTATAGGAATAATATAAATAATAACCATCAAAATCAGTGGTCCATAACTAAAAAATAAATCTATAAAGTCCATATATTTAGATTTAAAATTTAATAAACTTTTGGTGCAACCTTCCCATGCATTGAAAATTCGGTAACAGTTACTTCAACACCTAATTCTCCCGCTGTAGTAGCCCTATAACGAACAGCCCCAGCAACTATATATTCAATCTCTCTACCATTGGAAGATATTTGATATGTACTGCCTTGGGATACAAAATATGTTTGAAATCCCAAACCAGTAACCGTATGATCCACATCAAAACTCATGTTTCTCCATTTTAAATCGAACCATTCTATGTTTTAAAAGTAAAGATATAAAATTAAATAATAAAATCCTATTATATATAGAAATATATTTACAAAATATATAATAATTACTTGAATATATTTTAATCTGACACCAAAACAATCTATACCACAAAAAAAATTGGACAAATCCCCGTCAATATATACAAATAACGTATATAGGGATATCAAAATGATTATTATATTATATCATAATTACTTTTATCAAAAAACGCATAAATAACACATAAATATACATAATAGAATTCATTTTTCTCTATACAAATAATAAAATCAAAAATAATAATATAAAAACAGATATAGAATAAACAAAATGATATATATTTGCACAAAACATTTTTAAATATGCAATTTGATATAGAATTAATACAGGAAGTATATGCTTCGTATGCAGAAAAGGTTGAAAAAAGCCGTCAATTATTAGGTCGTCCGATGACTCTTACGGAAAAGATCTTATATGCGCATTTGTATAATAATGAGTATCCCCATAAACCGTTTATACGAGGAATCGACTATGTCAATTTTTCTCCGGACAGAGTTGCGATGCAAGATGCTACGGCACAAATGGCTTTATTACAATTTATGATTGCAGGGAAAGATAAAGTAGCCGTACCTTCTTCCGTACATTGCGACCATCTTATACAAGCGGATATAGATGCAAGTAACGACATAAAAAAAGCTCTTGTTTCCAATCAAGAGGTATATGACTTCTTAAAAGATGTCTCAAACAAATACGGGATCGGTTTCTGGAAACCGGGAGCTGGAATCATACATCAGGTCGTTTTAGAAAATTATGCATTCCCGGGAGGTATGATGGTAGGGACAGATTCTCATACTCCCAATGCCGGTGGGTTAGGTATGATAGCAATCGGTGTAGGAGGAGCAGATGCGGTAGATGTCATGACCGGTATTCCATGGGAATTGAAAATGCCCAAGATAATAGGAGTAAAATTAACCGGTGAACTGAACGGTTGGGCTTCTCCCAAAGATGTCATTTTAAAATTAGCCGGAATACTCACTGTAAAAGGCGGAACAAATGCCATTATAGAATATTTCGGTGAAGGGGCTAAAAATCTGTCGGCAACAGGGAAAGCGACTATTTGCAACATGGGTGCTGAAGTAGGAGCGACAACATCCCTATTTGCATACGATGAGAGCATGGCAAGGTATCTTAAAGCTACCGGACGCGAACAAATTGCCAAAATGGCAAACAAACTTTCAGATTATTTAGAAGCGGACAAAGAGGTAATCGACAATCCCGAAAAATATTATGATCGGATCATAGAAATCAATCTTTCCGAACTCGAGCCGTATATCAATGGACCTTTTACTCCGGATGCGGCACATCCTATTTCGGAATTCGGCCGAATCGTTAAAGAAAACGGATATCCGCAAACTATGGAAGTAGGTCTGATCGGGTCTTGTACAAACTCATCATATCAAGATTTAAGCCGTGCGGCATCTGTAGCCCGACAAGCATCAAAAAAACATCTAAAAGCAAAGGCCGAATTCAGAATTAATCCCGGATCAGAACAAGTTCGTTATACAGCAGAACGAGACGGATTGATCTCCGATTTCGAATCGATCGGAGGTATTGTCATGACAAATGCTTGCGGTCCTTGCATAGGACAATGGAAACGTCATACGGATGATAATCAAAGGGCAAATTCGATTGTGACATCTTTTAACCGAAATTTTGCAAAACGTGCAGACGGCAATCCGAATACACATGCATTTGTCGCTTCTCCCGAAATCGTCACAGCTTTGACAATCGCCGGAAATCTGTGCTTTAATCCCTTGACAGATACCTTAATCAATGAAAACGGGGAGTCTGTAAAATTGGATATGCCAGAAGGAGAAGAACTTCCTGTTAAAGGTTTTGATGTCAAAGATCCCGGCTACATAGCTCCGGACAAAGGCCTATCTTCTTCTGATATTATCATTGATCCGAACTCTAAACGATTACAAAAACTGTCACCTTTCGCACCGTTTAATCCGTTGAATTTCGAAAGAATGCCTTTACTGATAAAAACAAGCGGGAAATGTACGACAGATCATATTTCAATGGCAGGACCTTGGTTACGTTTCAGGGGACATCTCGAAAACATATCGGACAATTTACTAATGGGTGCAGTAAATGCTTTTAACGGTAAAACAAACGAAGTTTTCAACCAACTGACAAATGAATACGACACCGTTTCCGGGACCGCGAAAAGTTATAAAATGCACGGAATATCATCAATAGTCGTAGCTGAAGAAAATTATGGGGAAGGATCATCTCGGGAACATGCAGCCCTCGAGCCTCGTTTTCTTGGCGTAAAAGCGGTTTTATGCAAATCTTTTGCACGTATTCATGAAACCAATTTAAAAAAGCAAGGCATGCTGGCTCTGACATTTGTCAATAAGGATGACTACAATAAAATTAAGGAAAAAGATATTTTATCAGTCAAAGGGCTGGAATCTTTTGCTCCAGATAAAAATCTGACAATAGAAATTATTCATCCGGATGGAAGTCTTGAAAGTTTTGAAGCTTCTCACACATATAATAATTTACAAATCGAATGGTTTAAAGCAGGAAGCGCATTAAACTATCTAGCAAATAAAAAATAGTGATCATGGCAAAACTAAAAATAGAAAACGGGAAATTGGTAGTCCCCAATAATATAACTATTCCATACATAGCCGGCGATGGTGTCGGAGCGGAAATATCGCCTGTTACACAATCTATTATCGATACCGCTGTAAAAAAATGTTATGCAGGAGAAAGAAAAATCGAATGGCTCGAAGTTCTTGCCGGAGAAAAAGCCTTTAAACAAACAGGCTCATGGCTTCCGGAAGAGACCATGAGAACATTTCGAGAATACCTGATCGGAATCAAAGGCCCGTTAACCACACCCGTAGGCGGGGGTATTCGATCGCTAAACGTTGCTTTACGGCAAGAACTGGATCTATATGTATGCCTACGTCCGGTACGCTGGTTCAAAGGCGTCGTTTCTCCGATAAAAGAACCCCATAAAGTCAATATGCATATCTTCCGGGAAAATACGGAAGACATATACGCCGGCATAGAATGGCAGCAAGGAAGTCCCGAAGCTGAAAAATTTCTTCATTTTCTGCAAAATGAAATGAAAGTGAGTAAAATAAGATTTCCCCAAACCTCTTCTTTCGGAGTGAAGCCTGTTTCTATTGAAGGAAGCGAACGACTTATACGATCTGCTATTCAATATGCTATTGAACACAAACTCCCGTCTGTGACTCTTGTACACAAAGGCAATATCATGAAGTTCACCGAAGGCGGATTCAAATTATGGGGATATGCAATGGCCGAAAGAGAGTTCGGTAATCAAGTATTCACTATGATGCAGTATGAACGGCTAAAAAAATCAGATGGAGAACCGGCTGCTGAAAATGCCCTGAAAAAAGCAATAAAAGAAGGAAAAATTATTATTAAAGATGTTATTGCTGATGCTTTTCTTCAAAACACTCTCCTAATTCCGGAAGAATATTCGGTCATTGCGACCTTAAACTTAAACGGAGATTATATTTCCGACCAGTTAGCCGCCATGGTGGGAGGCATCGGAATTGCACCGGGTGCAAATATAAATTACATTACAGGACATGCCATATTCGAAGCTACACACGGTACAGCTCCTAATATCGCCGGTAAAAACAGAGTCAATCCGTCTTCACTCCTACTATCAGGAGTAATGATGCTCGAATATTTAGGCTGGCAAGAGGCCGCAGCAAATATCGTCAACGCTTTAGAAAAGACATTCCAGTCACATAAAGCAACCATAGATTTAGCCCGGTTTATGGACGATTCTAAAACTCTGACAACAACCGAATTCAGAGATGAAATTATCCGAAATTTGTAATAACAAGAGAGTAAAGATTATAAAGATATGAAAGATGAATATATGATATACAAACTCTCTGATTCTATCAAGAGTACAAGCCATATAGATAACGAACTGTTTGTAAAACATAATGTAAAAAGGGGTTTACGCAATGAGGATCATTCAGGTGTACTTGTCGGATTGACAAAAATCGGAGATGTCGTAGGATATGAACGTATGCCGGAAGGCGGTCTCAAAGCTATTCCGGGAAAGCTCGTATATCGGGGTATCAATATCGAAGATCTGGTCAAAGGCATCGAAAAGGAAAACCGATACGGCTTTGAAGAAACGGCCTTTCTCCTTCTTTCAGGTTTTTTACCGGATAAAGACGAATTGGAAACATTTACCCGTTTGCTTAACCAATCTATGCCTTTAGAGCAAAAAACGACGATGAATATTCTGGATCTTGAGGGACATAATATTATGAATATTCTGGCTCGGAGTGTTCTCGAAATGTACACGTTCGACCCTAATCCCGACGATACATCCAGAGACAATCTGATGCGGCAATCTATAGAATTGATAGCCAGATTTCCCACAATCATAGCATATGCCTATAACATTTTAAGACATAGTCAACAAGGGAGATCTTTGCACATCAGACATCCGAAAGAAAATCTTTCTATCGCGGAAAATTTTCTGTTTATGTTGAAAGGTCCTCAATATACCCAATCGGAAGCACGTATTCTCGATTTGGCACTAATGCTTCACGCCGATCATGGCGGAGGGAATAACTCTACATTTACCGTACGGGTTACCAGTTCATCGGGAACAGATACTTATTCCTCTATCGCAGCCGGAATAGGCTCTTTAAAAGGTCCGTTACATGGAGGTGCAAACCTTAGGGTTATCGATATGTTCCATCATCTGCAAGAAGTAATCAGCGACTGGACAGATAAAGATGAAATAGATGCTTATTTGACTAAAATGCTACGTAAGGAAGGATACAATAAAAGCGGAAAAATATATGGCATCGGTCACGCAGTATATACTATCTCCGATCCTCGTGCCTTATTGCTTAAAGAATGGGCTCGCAATCTTGCAAAGGAAAAGGGTTTGGACAAAGAGTTTGCATTTCTGGAATTGATAGAGGAGCGTGCAATAGAGACTTTTATGAAATTCAAAGGGAACCAAGTAAAAAAACGGGTTTGTGCAAACGTCGATTTTTATTCCGGATTTGTATATGAAATGATCGGTTTACCTAAAGAAGTATATACACCTCTTTTTGCGATGTCTCGTATTACAGGATGGACGGCACATAGAATCGAAGAACTTAACTTTGACAGCAAACGTATTATCCGCCCAGCATATAAAAACGTGTCGGAAGATGCTCCCTTTATTCCTTTAGATAAACGTTAAGAGCCGGCCTAATATCCAATAATTTTCTCAATAAAGAGCAAGGTTGGAATATTCGGTCTTGCCCTTTATTTCATTTTGGGAAGTTCTTTCAAAAACTTACAGATTCAGTAATCCATTCGGGACATCCATTTTTATAATTTTATTTTCTCTATCAACAGAGATCACAAAATCATCATTCGCCGGAATAAGCAGTTCAGAGGCATCACGACCCACAACAAACAACGTATTTATTGTCGAATCATCTATATGTACAATTTTCCCCAAGATACCATGATGTTTGTCGACGACTGTATATCCCAAGAAATAATCTCCGGGAGCAATATAATCTTCTCCCTCCATTTCTAAATAAGATTTCGGGAAATAAACGTCCAAATTAGTAAAAACTCTGGCATCACTGTCAGTATCGACATCTTCTAATTTGAAAAGGGCGGTCATCTCACTCTTAAACCTGTATTCTTCTATGTAAAACGGGACAAAAATACCATCTATCTCGCACACAATATAAGGACAATCCGTACGGTCAAATACATCATCGGTAAAAGAAAAAGATATTTCTCCGTGTATGCCGTGAGGCTTATTGAACTGTCCGATTTTTATTAATTCTTCTCTCGTAATCATGATTACAAACGGGTAATTCTCGCCCCTAATTTATTCAACCTTTTATCAATATCCTGATATCCCCTATCTATCTGATCAATATTATGAATCGTACTGATACCGTCTGCCGACATGGCGGCTATCAATAAGGCAATACCTGCACGAATATCCGGAGAAACCATTGTCGCCGCACGTAATGTATGAGATTTCCCCTGCCCGATTACAGCTGCTCTATGCGGATCGCATAATATAATTTGAGCTCCCATATCAATCAATTTATCGACAAAAAACAAACGACTCTCGAACATTTTCTGATGAATCAGCACACTTCCTTTTGCTTGTGTCGCAACAACTAAAAATACGCTCAACAAATCTGGAGTCAACCCCGGCCAAGGCGCATCAGCAAAAGTCATGATCGACCCGTCGATAAAAGTTTCTATTTCATAATAATCGTGATGCGGCACATGTATATCGTCACCTTCCTGATTTAACGTAATCCCTAAACGGCGAAAACTATCCGGAATAATTCCCAAATCGTTATAGGAAACATTTTTAATCCGAATGTCAGAACCGGTCATTGCCGCCATCCCGATAAAACTCCCGACTTCTATCATATCGGGCAATATAGTATGAGAACATCCCTCTAATGATTCTACTCCTTCGACGGTCAGCAGATTTGATCCGATACCCGAAATTTTTGCGCCCATTTTATTCAACATTTTGGAAAGCTGCTGCAAATAAGGCTCACACGCTGCATTATATATCGTTGTCGTACCTTTTGCCAACACTGCAGCCATAAGTATATTGGCTGTACCGGTCACCGAGGCTTCATCCAATAACATATAAGCACCTTTCAATTCTCTCGCTGTAATTTCATACAACTGCTGTTCGGGATAATATGTAAAATCTGCCCCTAACTTTTGAATACCGATAAAGTGAGTATCTAACCGTCTCCGGCCGATCTTGTCACCTCCCGGCTTGGGTATAACCGCCATCCCGAAACGAGCGACCAACGGTCCGACAATCATAACAGAACCTCGCAATGATGCGCTACGCCGTAAAAAATCTTCACAATGCAGATAATCCAAGTTCACATTATCCGCTTTAAAACTGTAGGCATTAACCCCTATATGCTGCACTGTGACTCCCATGTCTCTCAATAATTGTATCAAATTATTTACATCCAAAATATCGGGAATGTTATAAATTTTAACTTCTTCGGATGTAAGCAATGTAGCACAAATAATCTGTAAAGCTTCATTCTTAGCGCCTTGCGGAACAATATCCCCCTGTAGACGATGTCCCCCTTCTATAACAAACGATGCCATATTGTGTCGGAATTTGATTGTTTTTGTGAAAGATACAAAAAAAGCGGTTATCTACCCGCTTTTCTCATATTATTTTTATTCTTTTTCTGAAGAAACTCTTTCGACTCCTTCAATCGGAAAGTTTCCGGACTAAGATCGATTCTACCATGGGAATATTCTCTTAGATCCTTGAATATTTTATCGTCATCAACAACCTCCTTATTCCAAGTAAGAAAAGATTTCTTCATATGATTGGCCAATAAAGAAATCAGTTGATCCCGTTCCGGGCCATCGGGGTAATCTTCACATTTCTTTATCATACGCTCAAGAGTTTTTCCATAATGTCTATAACGAATCGGAGTTAAAGTATACGGAATTCTATCCGGCTTAGTACGAAGATTCTCTTTCCGAATAATTTCATAAGGATAATCAATATCTAACTTAAAATCGGACATAATAGCCAAATGATCCCACAATTTATGTTTAAAATCATCGACATCCCTAAGATGGGGAAACAAGTTTCCCATGATGTTTATAATCGTATTTGCACAACGAGTACGCTCTTCACGGTCCTCTATCGACACGCAATGATCTATCATTTGCTGAACATTACGTCCATATTCGGGCATGATCAACTTTTTTTGTTGTGTATTATAATCGGGCATAATTAAAAATATTTAGTTATAAAACTTTATGTTTCGGCTTAGTTGCTACAAACTCCTTTAAATAAAAAGGTTCGAAATAAGCAACATCCTTAAAATCTCTCTCTCTGAAAGCTTTTTCTGCCAAAGCCAACATATCAGAGGCCAAAGGATTTATATCTTTATCTAAAAAAAGGGCTTTCGGATTTGTCAATACCGAACGGCACTTCGCAGCTCCGTTGCCAAAAAATAAAACAGATTGTTCTCTCAAAAAGTTCTCATAAGTGTCGGCTTCGATAATATCGGCAGATACGGGCTTCACAGGATTTAAAGATAAATCATAAATAGCAGAATAGACCTCCATGCGCCGTGCATCGATCATCGGACAAAACAAAGTATTTTCTGGATATTTTTCCCTAAACATTACATGACAAGTCATTATTTCAAGAGTATTTATACCTATCAACGGTATTCCCAACCCGAAACAAAGACCTTTTGCCATAGATACTCCGATTCTGAGTCCGGTATAAGACCCCGGTCCGCAACTGACAGCAACGGCATCTAACTTAAAACCGTAATGTTTTGCCATATCGATAGCTTCCTGTACATATCCGCCCAAACATGAAGCATGAGAAGGTCCTTCATAATTTTCCCGGCGAAATATAACTTGTCCTTCATGTGTCAACGCCACCGAACAGACAGATGTAGAAGTTTCTATATTTAAAAGAGTCGCCATCTATTCTTGTAATAATTAATATTTTATTTTGCAAAAGTAGCTGTTTTTTTTCATTTTCCCTGTATGATTCAGAATATATTCCAATCACTTATTAAAAAGTTCAGGAAACAAACATTCTATCTTCTCTCTGAGATTATACACTCTTTCTTTGACCTGTTCTTCATTTATTCCTAACGCACGACCAATTTCATCATAATTTTTTCTTAGGATCAAAAATCCGATCAAAACACGATCTCTAACATTCATATTTTTTACGATATTCAGAATAAAAATGCGATTATAAAGAGCAACATCATACTCATCAAAAATAGAATATTGATTTTCTTGTTTTAAATACATAACTTTGTTTTTGTTTCTTGATCGGGAGATAAAATAGTTCTTTATAAAAGTAAATGACATTCTCGATGGATATTGCCATAGTCTGAATTTATTCCGATTTTTAAATATCAGGTAATTTACATTCTGTATTATATTTAAAGCTTCATCCCGATTTCGTGTCAACAAAACTATAAATTTGAATAAAAGAGTTTGAAACTTCCCCGACTCCTTGTCCAGATTAAAGTTTTCCATTTGCTTGTCAAACTAACATTAAACAAAAAGAAACCTCCATCCGTTCTGTCTGAATGAGAAAGGTACAGAAACACAACAACTCTTTGCGTGTCTGGATGGAGGTTTTATACTTACACAAGCAGAACTACACACTGGGAGTTTTGTATTTCCGTACCTTTCTCAACAATAAAAATAGATATAAATCTGAACAAAAAATTTATTTTTGATATTATTTTAAAACAATAAAGACATTTTTACTCATATATTTACTTAAAATATCAATAATATATCTATAAATCAAGATAATAAAACAAACACATTTACTCAGTATAAAATTTCTCGTCCGATAAAGAATCGTGCAGACAAGTTTCTAATCTCAAAAAACATTGATACCAATAAAATAAGCATTTTTTTTTATTTAATGACCATTGAAACAGAATTAAAATTAATTTTGCAAAAACATTAATTACAATGATACATTCAATGACCGGGTTCGGCAAAGCTATTACCGAACTGCCCAATCGAAAAATCACAGTAGAAATAAAATCTCTAAATAGTAAACAACTCGATTTATCGACTCGTATTCCAGCTATATATCGTGAGAAAGAAATGGAAATACGATCAGAAATCGCCAAAAGATTAGAGCGCGGGAAAGTCGATTTTTCTATTTTTATAGAAAATATCGGTCGGGATGCTTGTACTCAACTCAATATGCCTGTCATAGAAGGATATTATCAACAAATTAAAGAGGTTTCTGAAACATTGAAGATAGCTTTACCGACAGACTGGTTTCAAACATTGCTTCGTCTTCCCGAATCGATGAAAACCGATACAATGGAATTAGAAGACAACGAAGGAGATATATTGATGCAAACAATAGACAAGGCAATCGGACAATTGGAAGAGTTCAGGCAACAAGAAGGAGCAATGCTCCAAAAACTGTTTACCCAAAAGATCGATAATATCGCATCTCTTCTCAAAGAGGTTGAGCCATATGAACAGGAACGCGTTGAAAAAATTAAAGTCAGAATACATGAAGCCCTAAGCAAAATAGAAAATTTCGATTATGACAAAAACCGATTTGAACAGGAAATGATTTTCTATATCGAAAAATTAGATATTAACGAAGAGAAACATCGTCTGGACAATCATTTGAAATATTTCATAGAAACAATGGCCTCCGGTAAAGGACAGGGGAAAAAACTCGGTTTTATCAGTCAAGAAATGGGGCGAGAGATCAACACATTAGGTTCTAAAGCCAACCATGCGGAATTACAAAAAATAGTCGTTCGCATGAAAGATGAATTAGAGCAAATCAAAGAACAAGTTCTTAATGTAATGTAATTGTTATGCAAGGGAAACTAATCATATTTTCAGCGCCATCAGGTTCAGGGAAATCGACGATTATAAATTACTTGTTACAACAAAATCTCAACCTGGCCTTTTCTATATCCGCAACATCCCGCGCTCCGAGAGGAAACGAGAGGAACGGAGTAGAATATTATTTTATGAGTCCGGAAGAATTCAAAACAAAAATCTCCAACAACGAATTTCTCGAATATGAAGAAGTATATGCGGATAAATTTTACGGTACATTAAAATGTGAAGTGGAGAGACTTGTTGCCAAAGGAAAAAATGTTGTTTTCGATGTCGATGTTGTTGGCGGAATAAATATAAAAAAGTTTTATGGAGATCGGGCTTTATCGATATTCATCCAACCTCCAAGTGTGGAAGTCTTACGCCAAAGATTAACAGGTCGTGGGACAGATGCTCCGGATGTTATCGAGTGCAGATTGAACAAAGCGGAATACGAACTTTCTTTTGCTTCCCAATTCGATATTGTTATCGTCAATGATAATTTGGAAGACGCTCAAAAACAAGCGTTACAAGCTATACAGAATTTTACGGCTCATTAAACCATGAAAATAGGAATATTCTCCGGATCTTTTAATCCGATACATACAGGACACCTAATTATCGCCAACTATCTTTGCGAGTTTGAAAAGCTGGACGAAATATGGTTTGTCGTATCACCTCAAAATCCGCTGAAATCCAAGAGAGATTTGTTATCGGACATTCACAGAATAACGATGGTAAAAAAAGCTATCCGTGGAAACCGGAAATTCAAATATTGTGATATAGAATTTTCTTTGCCTCTACCCTCGTACACTGTACGAACATTAAAAACATTAAAAGAAAAATATCCCGAAAATGAATTTCATTTAATCATAGGTTCGGATAACTGGCTCATTTTCGACCGTTGGAAAGACTACCAGGAAATTTTAGACAATTATCCTATTTTTATATATCCTCGTCTCGGATATGAAATAACTTCTAAAAATTCCTTAAACGGCAAAAATATTCAAATAGCCAAAAGTCCGATAATCGAAATATCTTCAACTTTTATTAGAGAAGGTATTTCCAAAGGAAAAAATATGAACTATTATATGCCTTCGAATGTATATCGATATATTCTGTCAAAGGCATTATATCAACCGCAAACATAAATTATGGATAACTATATTTTTTCAAAAAACACAATCGAGTTTGTTACAGTCGGTGTCGAATTTTGCGCCTTAATGGAAAAAGTTCAGGAAAGCGAAAAATGCGAATTTATAGATACCACCGTAAAGATTCTTCCTTTGCTCTATCTCAAAGCGATATTGCTTCCGGACTCAAATGAGGAGAACGAAGAATATGACATAAATATAGAACATTTTGTTACTGAAGAAATTTATGAATATATTCGCAATAGTATAGAACAAATATTAGGTGAACAAGATTCATATCTTGAGGTTTTCCATGCAGATATGCAATACAGTGAAAGTCCTATCATTGCATATATATCTGAAGATCTTACCGATATATATCAAGATATTAAAGATTTCATATCGGTATATAGTTTGGGAAACGAAGAATGTATGCGTGTATCCTTGAACGAATGTAAAAACAATTTTATGGATTATTGGGGACAGAAACTCGTAAATGTTTTAAGGGCTTTACATTCGTTAAAATACTCCTCAGAAGAGTCGGAAGATATAGAAACGCATCATCATGACAACATAAAACCGACAAACGGAAATAATCTATTTTCCCAACGCCAAGAATCATGGAAGGAAGATATGAACATGGATGAATGGAATAAATGGAATGAATAAATACAAACCAATAAAAATATCAAAAGAAGAAATATCTAAACTGGAAACAGACGCTTTTTCAGGACGTATTATCGTGGTTCAAAATGAACAAGATATAGAAAAAGCGATCTCATATCTTTCGGATTTTCCTATTCTGGGAGTAGATACCGAAACCCGTCCCTCTTTTAGAAAAGGGAAATCTCATACTGTAGCTCTCATACAAATCGCAACAGAAGATACTTGTTTTCTTTTCAGAATAAACCGAACAGGTTTTACTCCTACACTGAAAACACTATTCGAGAATCCGAACATTACAAAAATCGGGTTGTCATTAAAAGATGATTTTTCTATGCTTCACAAAATAGCACCGTTCGAGCCAAAAGGTTTTATCGAACTGCAAAGCTACGTGAAACAATTCAATATAGAAGACATGAGCTTGCAAAAGATATATGCTATTCTTTTCGGAAAGAAAATATCCAAATCTCAAAGATTATCCAATTGGGAAGCCGATATACTTTCTGATGCCCAAAAAAGATATGCAGCAACCGACGCATGGGCTTGTGTCCGTATATATAAAAGTCTTTCGACAGAGTGTTTTTCTGATTTTTATAAAAACAGATCTGCATTGCAAGAGATAGTTTAATTTCGCTTTAATTCAGTATATTACAGAAATGAAAAAATCAAATTTAATAACTATCATATTATTAATTTATTTGGGTGTTATGGCTTATATCGGCTGGCCCAAATTTATCGAAGCCGGCCAATACGTCGAATATTTTGCGATTATATTAGTTACTCTAATCGTAATATTTTTACTTAGGGTCGTTTTGCGTAAAAAAGAACGGTTAAAAAGAGAACGGCAACAGCAACAAGATTTATCTGAATAACTAAAACAAAACCGATATGTCAAAGAAAATAATAATCATCACATGTTTGATCTGCCTGAGCTTTTCTATTTCAGCCCAGACAGAGAGAGGACATTGGCTATTGAATCCGCAATTCACGGCATTTGACTTAAGCGGAACAAACAACGATCTGGATAAAGATAATCGATTTAAACTCGGAATGGGTTTTAAAGGCGGTAATTTTTTATGCGACAGATTGGCTTTATTAGTAGGTGTAGGATTTAAAGTCGATCGACAAAATGATTATAAGGACAATAGCATAAACTTAAACACGGGATTGCGATATTATCTTTTTTCGAAATTATATTTGTCGGCAGAATTGGGGTATGACAAGGTATGGCTTAGAGAATACAGTTCGAATATTACCCGAAAAAGAGATTATTTTTATTTCGGAGCTGATTTGGGATATTCGATATTCGTATCTCAAAATGTCGCAATAGAACCAGACGTTTATTGGAAATACAGTTTCACCGACCAAAGGAATGAATACGGATTTAAAATCGGTATCGGTGTATTTTTCTAATAAAAAAATTAATGCAAGGTTTATAGCCACTTCCTTTAGTTTGATCTCAAAAAATAAGATATAAAAATACAGGTAACCGGTTAAAATGATTTGCACCCCAAAAGTTTTTGTCTAACTTTTGGGGTGCAGATCATTTTGAACCTTTTCTATAATCGGATAATATTTAACTCGTCTAACTTATAAACATCACTTAAAATTCCGATTACCTCGTACTTTCATATTTCCTTATAGACAGATAAACAACAATACTGTTCCGACTTTTAGCAATCTTTCATATTCGGCTTCTCCAACCCATAGCCGTATTTTTTATCTGCAACTTTCAGCAAATAGGCAACAATAAACGATAAAGTGGCAAAACCGGTAAAGACAAACATAGGTACCGTATAATCATAAAGATTTGCATTATTTTCATTCCCGACAATACAATAATTATCTAATACCCATCCGATAAGGTTAGGTACTCCCCACAAACCTATATTCTGAATAAAAAAGATAAGTGCATACGCTGTTCCCAACTGGCGAGCAGGGAAAATTTTAGTAACGCTCGGCCACATCGCTGACGGAACAAGAGAAAATGCAATACCTAAAATAATCATCAGGATTATCGCCACGAGATAATTGGTGATGAAAGGTAATGCGTAGATACAGTGAACTCCGATAAGCATTGCTGCCCCCAACATCATAATACTCGCACCTTTTCCTTTGCAATCGAGATAAATACCGAATACAGGTGTTAGGATCAATGCTCCCAAAGCCGGCAATCCGGCAATTGTACCTGCCAAATTATCACTGATTCCGTATTTATTGATCATAAGTTCGGAAGCAAATTTCTGGAACGGGAATACACAGGAATAGAATAATACGCATAATAAAGCGATCAACCAGAAACCCGGATTAATCAAAATATTTTTTACATCTTTGAAACTGAACTTACTCTCGTCTTCCTCTTCTGCATAATCTTCTTGCTTATCAAGCTTTTGATCCATCACAGCATATATAAAAAACGTCACCAATCCGACAACTAACAAAACCAAACCTAAAAGTACCGGAGTCGATATAGAAAAACTCTTTGCCAAAGGAATAGATACCGAATAAGCGACTTGAGAACCTATACGAGCCAATGCTACTTGAATTCCCATCGCAGTACCGAGCTCTTTCCCTTTAAACCACTTTGCAATAATTTTAGTAACGGTAATCCCTGCGACTTCTGCTCCGACTCCAAAAATAGAATAACCGGCTGCCGCCATAAAAACACCTTGCTTGTAACCGAAAAACGTTGCTTCTGTCGAAATATTCGCTGTCATGCCATAATACTGCAAAGCCGTACCGAACACCATCAAAATCGCAGCAATTTTTCCTGTCAATCGTATTCCGAAACGGTCAAGCATCAAGCCGCCCCAAATCAACATCAACAAAAATACGTTCAAAAAGCTATATGCTCCCGTAAAGAATCCAAAATCACGACTGGTCCAATCTAAATTAGCTTCTAACATAGTTTTCAGCGGAGCCATAATGTCGTTTACAAAATATGCCGCCATCATGGTGAAAGCGACAATTCCCAACGCAGACCAACGCACGAGAACAGAATCTCTTAAAGTTCTTTCCTTTTCCATCTTCTTATTTTAAATTATTTTTCAAGTATCAATACACAAAAAGAAACGGAAAGCAAAAAGTCCCCCTGAGCTTTCCATTTTCCTTATTTATTCCGAATACGAGAGATAACGTTATTTCCCCCTTTATTTTTTTACCAACAATACTACATTTTCTACATGATGAGTATGTGGAAACATATCTACCGGCTGAACTTTTTCGACACGATATTTTTCATCCAACAGATTCAGATCCCGCGCCTGAGTTGCAGGATTACAACTGACATAAACGATTTTTACAGGTTCGGCAAACAAAATGGTCTTTATGACATCATCATGCATCCCGGCTCTCGGAGGATCGGTAATAATAGCGTCAGGTCGGCCATGTTCATTTATAAAATCCTGTGTAAGAATATCCTTCATATCTCCGGCATAAAACAATGTATTACTGATGCCATTCAATTCAGAATTTACCTTTGCATCTTCAATCGCCTCCGGAACATACTCTATTCCTATCACTTTTCGGGCACGGCAGGCCACAAAGTTTGCAATAGTCCCAGTTCCCGTATATAAGTCATAAACAAGTTCTTCTCCGGTAAGCCCAGCAAAATCTCGAGCTACTTTATATAACTCATACGCCTGTTCAGAATTGGTCTGATAAAAAGATTTAGGTCCTATTTTGAATTGTAATCCCTCCATCGACTCCAATATATAATCCCGACCTTTGAACACATGAACCTCTTGGTCGGTAATCGTATCATTAGCTTTCTGGTTTATTATATATAATAAAGAAGTAATTTGAGGAAAGGTCTCCGCAAGATATTCCATCATAGCGTCAATCTTAGACCTATCATTTTCAAAAAAAACGACGATCAACATAACCTCACCAGTTGATGCCGTACGAATTATGATATTACGCATCAATCCCCGCTGCTCTCTCAGATCAAAAAAAGAATAATCATGATCAAGAGCGAATTTTCGAATAGCCAACCGAATGTCATTAGAGATATTATCCTGCAGCCAGCAAGTTTGTATATCCAGTACCTTATCGAACATTCCGGGAATATGGAATCCTAAAGCATTTCGAGAATCAAAAGTTTGTGTAGACTGCAATTCTTCTTGAGTAAGCCAAGACTTATTCGAAAAAGTAAATTCCAGCTTATTACGGTAAAAACGAGTCTTCTCCGAGCCTTTTATCGCAGAAATTTCCGGTAAATCGATTTTTCCGATTCGAGAAAGGTTATCAAAAACCTGCTGTTGTTTATATGCTATTTGTTTTTCATACGGGATATGCTGCCACTTGCATCCTCCACATACACCAAAATGCGAACAAAATGGCTCAACACGCATTTCGGAATACTTATGATACTTCAATATCCGCCCTTCAGCATAACGATGTTTTTTTCTATATAATTGCAAATCGACAATATCTCCGGGAGCGGCAAACGGAACAAAAACGACTAAATCGTCAATCCGAGCTATTGCCTTGCCTTCAGCAGCCACATCTGTAATTTCGACCTGTTCTATAACAGGAAGCTCTTTCTTTTTACGTGCCAAAATAGTACTTTTAAAACAAAAACAAATTTGGTCAAAGTTAAGCATATTTCTTAAACAATCTATACGGATATTCCAAAAATCAATGACAGGTCAAAATTATTCTCAGAATTTTTGCATATTTAATCATAACTCATATTTTTGTAAAGAGTTAACCCTTTGTTACATTTATTTTAAGAACAAAGACATATTAATAATTTTATTTATACTATGAAGAGTGTTTATACTTTCGGGAACGGCAAAGCAGAAGGCCGTTCTGACATGAAGAATCTGTTGGGAGGAAAAGGTGCCAATCTTGCTGAAATGAATCTGATCGGAGTTCCTGTACCTCCCGGTTTCACGATCACAACTGAAGTTTGTACAGCCTATAATAAAGAAGGGAAAGATGCAGTTGTAAAATTAATTAAGGCTGATGTAGAAAAAGCGATGGCCCATGTAGAGAATCTGATGGGAACAAAATTCGGTGATGCAAAAAACCCCTTATTGGTTTCCGTTCGTTCCGGAGCAAGAGTCTCTATGCCGGGTATGATGGATACGGTATTAAATTTAGGACTGACAGATGAAGCGGTAGAAGGTATTGCCAAAAAATCGGGAAACCCTCGCTTTGCATGGGACTCTTACCGCCGTTTCGTTCAAATGTACGGAGATGTTGTATTGGGAATGAAACCCAAAAGTAAAGAAGATATCGATCCGTTCGAAGAGGTAATGGACGAAGTTAAAAAACAAAAAGGGGTAAAAAACGACACCGAACTGGAAGTCGAAGACCTCAAACTCTTAGTAAAGAAGTTCAAAGCTGCTGTAAAGGAACGCACAGGCAAAGATTTTCCGGATTCTCCATGGGAACAACTATGGGGAGCTATTTGTGCCGTATTCGATAGTTGGATGAACGAACGGGCTATCTATTATCGTCGCATGAACCAAATCCCCGAAGAATGGGGAACTGCCGTAAACGTACAGGCAATGGTATTCGGAAATATGGGTGAAACTTCTGCTACCGGAGTTGCATTTACGAGAGATGCCGCTACCGGAGAAGATATATTTAACGGTGAATATCTGATCAACGCACAAGGAGAAGACGTGGTTGCCGGAATCAGAACTCCGCAACAAATCACGATCGAAGGATCTCGCAGATGGGCTGCATTGCAAGGTATATCGGAAGAAGAACGTGCAAGCAAATATCCTTCACTGGAAGAAGCGATGCCTGCTTGTGCTAAAGACCTGATCGAAACACAACAGAAACTCGAAGACTATTTCAAAGACATGCAGGACCTTGAATTTACGATTCAAGACGGTAAGTTATGGTTATTGCAAACCCGTAACGGAAAACGTACCGGAGCTGCCATGGTAAAAATCGCCATGGATATGCTTCGGGAAGGTGTCATCGACGAGAAAACCGTACTCAAAAGAATGGAACCGCAAAAACTGGACGAATTATTACATCCGGTATTCGATAAAAAAGCGATGAAAGAGGCTAAAGTAGTAGCCAAAGGTCTTCCTGCATCTCCGGGTGCAGCAACCGGAATGATCGTATTTTTCGCAGATGATGCAGAAGAATGGGCGGAAAAAAGGAAAAAAGTAATTTTGGTACGGATCGAAACGTCTCCGGAAGATTTACGCGGAATGAACGTAGCTCAAGGTATTCTGACAGCTCGAGGAGGTATGACGTCTCACGCAGCCGTAGTAGCTCGTGGCATGGGGAAATGCTGTGTATCGGGAGCCGGAGAAATAAAAGTAGATTATAAAGCCCGCACTTTGGAAATGGGCGGTCACATTTATAAAGAAGGAGATTGGATTTCTCTGAACGGATCGACCGGAGAAGTTTATGACGGACAGGTAAATACCGTTGATGCCGATTTAAGCGGAGATTTTGCAAAAATTATGGAGTTGGCGGAGAAATACACCAAAATGGATGTAAGAACCAATGCCGATACGCCTAAGGATGCTGCCGTTGCACGTAAATTCGGAGCAAAAGGTATCGGACTTTGCCGTACAGAACACATGTTCTTCGAAGGTGATCGAATTAAAGCCATGCGAGAAATGATTCTTTCTAAAGATGAAGAAGGCCGCAGAGAAGCTTTGAAGAAACTGCTTCCTATGCAGCGTCAGGACTTCGAAGGTATCTTTATGGCAATGGACGGTTTCGGAGTAACGATACGTCTTCTCGATCCTCCTTTGCACGAATTCGTACCTCACCAGTTAGCTACACAAAAAGAACTGGCCGCAGAGATGGGACTTTCTATAGAAGAAGTAAAACTTGCATGTGATTCTCTGGAAGAATTCAACCCTATGTTAGGACATCGTGGCTGCCGATTGGGATGTACATATCCTGAAATTACCGAGATGCAAGCTCGTGCCATTATCGAGGCTGCACTCGATGCAAAAGCCAAAGGAGCAAAAGTGATTCCTGAAATCATGGTTCCTCTGGTAGGCATAGTCGAAGAATTGAAAATGCAGGCTGCTATCATTCATCAAACTGCAGAAAAAGTGTTCTCGGAACGCAACGATCAAATCGAATATAAAGTAGGAACAATGATCGAAGTTCCCCGCGCCGCATTAACTGCCGATAAAATAGCGGAAGTAGCCGATTTCTTCTCTTTCGGAACAAATGACTTGACCCAAATGACATTTGGATTCTCTCGAGATGATGCCGGTAAGTTCCTGAAAATATATCAAGAAAAAGGAATATTGAAAAACGATCCGTTTGCAATCCTCGATCAACAAGGTGTAGGACAATTAGTACGTATGGGTACAGAAAAAGGTCGTGCTACCAAACCGAAACTGAAAGTCGGTATTTGCGGTGAACACGGCGGAGAACCATCATCTGTCAAGTTCTGTGCCTCTCTCAACATGAATTACGTGAGTTGCAGTCCTTATCGTGTACCTATCGCACGGGTCGCTGCGGCGCAGGCTGCTATCGAGGACTAACCCCCTTTAATCTTACAATATCAGTTAGGCTGTAATACAAAATATTACAGCCTAATTTATATTCGAGGGGAAAAATAAAATCTATTATTCCTACAACTTATCAAATATTCTTCTTTACACTGTGATCTCTTCAGTCTAACTACATCTATATTAATATCATAATAGCACTTTTCTCTACTTTTATAGAAATGAGTATGATCAACATTTATTATATAATCTTACATTCTCAATTTATTAATCCTTTATACAGAATTTTGTATTCATTTCAGTATCTTTGAAGTATCGGAAACATCTGTCTTTTTTCGATAAGGACAAATTTTCAAAAGATCATCCTGAAGAATATAAGAAACGTAATTATATACTATTTACACCAATATAAGATTTTCATTTGAACTCTCCAAACTGTCAAAATATCCCTTTAAGACCGTCCGGAGAATTTTCTATCAACTTTTTCAAACGTTCACCCTCAACATAAGAATAGTCAAGGTATCTGGGTTCAATATTCGCCTCGCATATTTTACCCGACAATTCGTTGAAATATACTAATTGTATCTTACCCTCAATTACAATATTTGAAACCACTTGAAATTTCTTGCTGCGGTCAAATATAAGGCATACGTTTTCTCCGTCCTTGAATTTGCAAGTCATACCAAATAATTTTGCTACAAATTTAGTTACTCTATTAAAAGTAACCAAATAAAGGATTCTGTTTTTTGTTGATTGTCTCATAATTACAAACTATTTAATTGGTTATTTGAATTAAAATAACTACTTTTGCATCTGAATTTGAGTGCTTGCACTCTTTTCGGACATACAGCCTAATCGTCGTCGAACTACCACAACAAGACCATAAAGGCTGATAATCAACTTACCCAATGGGTGAAGTGTGTCCTGCGTCATAGACGTAGAACCGCTCCTATGGGTAAGTTGGCTGTGGTAGGCCACGACGACGTTAGGCAGTGGTTCTACGTTTTCGTTTACTCGTTTCGTTCTACCGTTGCCGTTTTACAGATGATTGTCTAACATAAATAAAATGTAGAATGGAAACAGCTTTAAGAATTGTAGCCGCTTTATCTCTCGTGGCATTTGTAGTGGGTATGTTTAGCCCTAAAACCGTCAAGTGTTCCTCACGTGGAAAGGTCGCCCTGATTTTCATTGCGATATTCCTTGTCAGTGGTTTTATCGGGGCTTCGCTATCGGAAGAAACAAATCCCGTTACGAATGAAGAAGTAACAGACAACACAACCTCAAAAGAGCAAGAAAAGCCCAAAGAAATTCCTGTACTCGAAAAAGGCTCTGTGTACACAATGTCCTATGCAAACAATGACGTGCAAATCACTTTTGCCGATATTAAGGTAAACAGGATACCCAACAACGGGCTTAACCTTGTTTTTACCTTGCGCATAAAGAACAACTCAAACGAAAAGTTCTTTATCAGCAATTCGGGCTGGAGACTTTTGGATTCTGAAAAGGTGGAAGTAGAGGAATCCGGCATATATGAACCTATGTTTGGAGATTTTGCACCCGGAACATTTTTCTTCACCATTGTAGAACCCAATATAGGCAAAGAGGAAAAGGTAGGCTACTCCGTGAAAGAGGAAACCTATTATCTGAGCATTGACGGAAAGATTATTGCCAAGATACCGCTTGACGCACACAAGAAATAAACAGATAGATACGGAGCTTCGGCTCCGTATTATTTTTTGTGCAAAGGTGGAGTTTCAATGCCTAAATCAATAAGAGATTTCATCACAACAATATTATCTAAATACTCCTCTAAATCAGTAAAAGAAAGTTTCGTACTACATAAGGAAGCTAAAATCATTTCCTTCGTTAGTGTAGGAAGATTGGGAATCCTAACGTAACCATCCTCTTTTGAAAGTTCTATGACATCAAACATTTTCATTTTACCTAAGTATCCGTTGGTCATTAAAAAGTCCATAAATACTTCGGTGGGTATTTCAAATTGTTTTTTCGGCTCTTGGAAGTTCGACATCTACGGTAATTATTATTGGTTCTTTAATCGTTACTTCAAATATTCGTTCCGTTTCGGAAACTAAATACTCATCTGCAAAGATAGGTGGTTTTGCCGAATTTTCAGATACTTCCCATCCATAATTTTTCATATTTACATAAGCAAGCCTGTTTTGCAAGTCCCTTATTAGCATACTTTTGAACTTATCCACCACTTCGGAAACGCTCTTACCGTGTGCACAAAAATCTTTCGTAGCAGGGCAATAACTTGCATAAGTGTCCCATCTCGCAGGTTCTGGATGTTTGAACACCATGAGTTTTACAGAAACTTTTTCCATAATGTCTGATTGATTTTATGTGCCGACTATATCCGTATAACCGACACGGATTAAATTCTTGTCTATTATTTGATTGAATTTTGCCAGTGGCGTTTTCTTTCGAGTATTGTACGTAAACTCAAACTCCGCACAGTATTTGGAGAGGTGTTCCTTACTCGGTCTGTGGTATGTACCCATCATTGACCTTTTCAGATGCGACCAAGCACCCTCAATCGTATTGGTGTAAATATCTCCACGCACATATTCCTTGCGCTTGTGTTTCACCACACTATGTTTATAGTCCTTATCCAGTTTAGTGTAAGCCCACCATTCATCGCTCATTATATGAGAACCGCCTTTTATCCGTTCATGGATTATCGGCTCTAATGTTATGCGTTTGGTGTTCTCCACTGGTGTGATAGACAAGCGACCCTTGCGTTGTACCGCCCCGAATACTGGTGTTTTGTTTTCTGAGCCACGACCACGTTTACCCTTTTTCTTACCACCGACATAAGTTTCATCTACTTCGACCGTTCCCCGTAATTGGTTATCGGAATTGCGATGTTCCAGCATATAGCGTATCTTGTGCAACAAGTACCAAGCCGACTTTTGCGTCACGCCGATAGTCTTTGACAGTTCAATGGAACTTATGCCTTTCTTTGATAGCGAAATCAGATAGAAAGTCAGAAACCATTTCTGCAAAGGAATGTTGGAGTTCTCGTAAATCGTGCCGGTAGTGACCTTGAATTGTTTACCGCAGTGTGCGCACTTGAAAGTCTTCCCGTTTTTGTAGCGGTAAACCTTTTGTGCGTTGCTGCAATGCGGACAAGTTGGAGTATTGCCCCACCTGCGTTTTTCAAGATACTTCCTGCATGATTCCTCATCGGGAAACTGTTTGAAGAAGTAGAAAAGATTGTAATTTTCAGTCATTTTTCACCGATTTTTATTTGAAGTTACGAAAAAACGGTGAATTAGCCAAATTGCTATGAAACAATTTCTTATGTTATTTTTGTAACAATAATCACTAATACCAAATCCGTATAAAGGTCTTATAAGTGTCTGCAAATTTGTTTTTGGTGTAGAAACTCCACTCACAGACCTAAATACGGACTTTGGTTATTGTTATTCCGATAATTATCAGTAACTTTGTGCCATGACAAACAAGTATTTATGCTTCAAAAGATGTCTAAAACTAAAAGTAGAGCAAAAATATAAATGCCCTACTCATGGCAAATACGCCAGAATATCAGCAACCCGCATGGAGTTCAAGATTACGGATTGTTGTTGCTCCGACTTCAAGGCGTTTTTGTCCTCCGTTTGCGAAAAATACAGGGTTGGCATCTTGTTGGGGAAGTGCAGTTCCGTCCCAAAGAAACACTTACTACCACCTCATCGAAATCATCGTTAGAGTGTTCCCTTGCCAATTTTTGCAACTCCTGTATAGCATCATCAAAAGACCCTTTTATATAAAAGGCCAAATGATGATTACAATAATCTCCATTCAAACTTCTTCTTCCCATTCATTATTTGGTTAGGATTGTATATAATCACGATAAGAAATATGTTGTCGATAAGGAGATAAGAGTATTAAGAGTAAAAAAAATATCATCATGGGAGGATTAATTATTTTATTAGTGGTTGTGGTTATTGGTTACGCTTTCCTTCTCGCCATATTTGTAATAATATGCCCTTATTTAAGCTATAAAAATTTTTCTTTCTTTGTGAGGAACTGTAATTTGATAATGATCCCGGCAATATTATTAAGCGTAACTATTTATGAAAGAAACAATTTACACAAAATATTGGATTATTCAAATAAATATATAGACGATGAAAAAGAACGTTACAAAAAAGAAAGAAAAAGAGAATAAAAAGAGAGAAATGTTGTGATTTGCTTTCATTTTAGTATCTTTGAAGTATCGGAAACATCATTAGAGGAATTAACAGGCGACGAATTTGAGTTGTGATTTGCTTTCATTTTAGTATCTTTGAAGTATCGGAAACATCTAAAACAACTTAATGACGGTGTTTACGCCGGTTGTGATTTGCTTTCATTTTAGTATCTTTGAAGTATCGGAAACATCGTTCATTTGCTTTTTTGTAAAAGGGATCAAGTTGTGATTTGCTTTCATTTTAGTATCTTTGAAGTATCGGAAACATCGTTCCTTGACCGTACATGAGATCAGGATTGTTGTGATTTGCTTTCATTTTAGTATCTTTGAAGTATCGGAAACATCGGTATCTTCTGAGC